>CAZOBQ010000043.1:0-16755 GCA_964578155.1 uncultured Lentisphaeria bacterium | reverse complement strand
TCGATGACAACAGAATCATCACTCCGCAGATAGAT
Organism: uncultured Lentisphaeria bacterium; assembly: GCA_964578155.1. Classification (GTDB taxonomy): domain Bacteria; phylum Fidelibacterota; class UBA8477; order UBA8477; family JABMPR01; genus JABMPR01. The sequence goes on along the minus strand of CAZOBQ010000043.1, from coordinate 16,720 downwards.
ATCGCGATCGTGAAAAAGAAAATAATCCACCATATTTGATAAACGTTCCAGTGCTTCATCATTATCGATACAGATTGGTTCTTCACTATAATTTGCGCTCGTCATGACCAAAACATCGAGGGATTCATTCAATAATAAATGGTGAAGAGGAGTGTATGGCAGCATAATCCCAAGTCGATCTGAACCTGGGGCAATATTGGGTGCTAGATTGGTCCCATGTTTACGTGAGGCCAATAGAATAGGAGCCTGTATCGATGTCAGTGTTTGTTTCTCAATCTCATTGAGTTGAACCAGTTGCTCAGCTAACTCAAGAGTTCGGATCATCAATGCGAATGGCTTTTCATCTCGGCCTTTAGCCTGACGTAGGCGAGCTACTGCAGCCTCATTCCTTGCATCAACAGCCAGGTGAAAACCACCCAAGCCTTTGATGGCTAAAATCTTGCCTTGGGCCAGCAGTTCAGCTGCTAGGTGGATTGGATTGTCACTGTCCAGTTTGACTCCTTGAACATCAGTCATCCAAACTTGGGGGCCGCATACAGGACAGGCATTTGGCTGTGCATGGAAACGGCGGTCTCCTGGATCCTCATATTCTGCTTTACAGTCTGGGCAGAGAGGAAAGTCCTTCATTGACGTATATGGTCTGTCGTACGGAATATTTTCGATAATAGTATATCGAGGTCCACAATTGGTGCAATTTATGAAAGGGTATTCATGGCGCCGATCTTCCGGGTCAAAAAGTTCCTGAAGACAATCATTGCACAGCACAACATCGGGGGAAATCAAGGTCGAGATTTCAGTGTTGTCACTAGAAGCGACAATGGTGAATGCCTCTTCCGAAACTGAAATAATTTCGTTCTCTATTGTAGAGGTGATTGTTGACAGGGGCGGCGCTTCCGTTTGTAAGCGCTGACTAAATTCGAGAAGTTGCTCCTCTGAGCCTTGAACTTCAATTATAACACCGGCAGAAGTGTTTGAAACAAAGCCAGTAAGCCCAATATCCTGCGCCAGACCATAGATAAAGGGGCGGAAACCAACACCCTGGACGATGCCGTTGACCAGGAGGTGTTTTCTAATATGTTTTGGAGTTCCAGGCATATAAATAATTAAGATTTCATGAGATGGTCTTCGCGAGGGAGCGGAGGGAGCGTAGCGATCTCAGAATGAGCCAAAATTGGTATCCGAGATTGCTTCGTCGCAAGCTCCTCGCAAAGATGCAAAAGGCTTACTTCTTTATGCTTTCCTGTAACCAATTCAGCCAGGCATCCATGCCCTCACCCGTAGTCGCTGACAACTCAAAGAACTCAAGGTGATGATTTACCTGAAGCGCATATTCTTTACATTTGTCCACATCAAATTGCACATAGGGTAAAAGATCAATTTTGTTAATGATGCAAATATCAGCAGCATCGAACATGGTGGGATATTTTGCTGGTTTGTCTTCACCTTCAGTGACACTGATAATGACAACACGTTTATCTTCTCCTAAATCAAAAAGGGCAGGGCACACAAGATTCCCAACGTTTTCAATAAAGAGAATAGAGTCATTCTTTAATTCCAGTTCACCATACGCCGTATGGATCATATCTGCATCCAAATGACAGCCATTCCCTGTGTTGATCTGTAAAACAGGCACTCCCGTAGCTGCCACACGGTCTGCATCATTCATGGTTTGTTGATCACCCTCGATCACGGCACAAGGTGTATCAGTTATTGCCGTAAGGGTTTTCTCTAGCAGTGTTGTTTTTCCAGATCCTGGAGAGCTAACCAGATTAATAGTGAAGACATTCTTTGCTTCGAAATATCCGCGATTCCGTTGTGCAAGCAGACTGTTTTCACCCAGAATGTCCTGTTCAACTGCAATCGTACGATCATGACTGTGATCGTGGGGGTGTTTATGGTCATGATCATCTTGGTGCTCATGCGAATGAGGATGACCATCTCCGTGGTGATGATGTTTTTCACCGTGTTTCCTAAAAGTTACTGATTCTCCAGGTGTTCCGCATCCACAAGTATCACACATATTTTATCCCTTCGAAAATTATCAATTTAAAGAGGTTCTCTCGCTAAGGTCGCAGGGGCGCAAAGCGTAGTTTAGGCCATCGAGTTCCAGGCTTCTTATCTTTAATACAAATACTCTCTGCGTCTTCGCATACTCTGCGAGAGGTGTTTTACAATAATCAGTATTATTCATTTACAGTGACTGCTTTAAGTCTTAGCTCACGACCTTGTTTGATCTCAATCTCGTAGCTCTCACATTCTGGGCAGAGAGCCATAAAACTCTCAATCTCAAAATTAGTATTACATTTCAAGCATTGACCCATACCTGTTATTTCATTGATTAGGAGTTGAGAATCCTCAGCTAGAGTTCCTTTACAGGTAGATTCATAACAGAACTTCAAGGAATCAACCATGACACCTGCTAAGCTTCCAATATCCAACTCGATGCTTTTTATTGACTTTGCACCCTCGCTTCTAGCCTCTTTACAGGCGATATCTACGATATTCATGGCGATGGACATCTCATGCATCTGGTCTAAGCTCCTCTGGTAAGTGTTACAAAGGCAAGTATAATGCCTATAGGCAATAGTTCAATGGAATATCTTCATATTGTTAAACATGAATTTTTAGGGACTCATTTATTTGAATTATTTTTCAGTTGCACTAGAACCGCCCCTAAAGCTGCGATACTCAAACCAATTCCTTCTTGTGTGCTAATTATTTCATCAAGAAAGAACCAGCCTAGAATGGCAATCTGGATCAACATGGTATTATTAATGATGCTTGATTCCATGGCAGAGAGCGAACGTAGTGTGTGATTCCAGAGGGTAAATGCAAATGCAGTATTTATGACAGCCAACCACAACAAGAAGAGCCAGTTTTGGCTACTTATTGTTGGTATTCCAGTCATTGTAACTCCGATAATCAAAAGCAGAAAAGCCCCGATACCCATGCTGATGGAAGTGACCACAAGCGGGCTAATATTTTTATCGCGATTAACATCCCTACCTAGAATAGATGAACTGGAATTTGCGATGATGGCTATAAGCATTACCGCCAGACCAAGTCTTTGACTTTCCAGGAGAGAAACCGGAAAAAAATAATAAACAGCTCCTAGGATAAAGACTAAAGCACCGATCCATTGTATTCGACTTGGTCTCTCATGTAACAGTTTGATACCCATGCCTGCTACGAGAAGGGGTGAAAAATTAAGTAATAGACTAACGGTGACAGCTGGAAGCAGGGATAAGCCCAGAAACATCATGCCTTGGGCAAAAGCATAAAAGACAATCCCTAATAAAATTAGTTTTTGCCATTGCTGAGCAGTGAGTGCTTTAATTTCTTGAGTATATTTTCGTTTGAATAAGAAGGGTATAAAGCACAGAAAGGCCAAAGAATACCGTAATCCCGCATACGTAATCGGGTGAATCTCACTCAGTCCCCATTTGATGATAATGAATGAAGTTGACCACAAAAAGGTGACCAGAAGGGCTTGTAGTATAGGGGCCAGGTGATGAGATTTATTCATGACTTTCGTATTTACTGTTTTCAATGAAGCTATTCAAAGTGCTGAAGGAAAAAAGTGTAAATAAAAAGGGCTGCGAATTTCGCAGCCCTTTGGTCGCATTTGGTAAACGAATGGTTTACCACCCCATTTAAAAACTTTAGCAACCGCACTTCGATAAACTCAGCAACCTCCCGCTGGTGCTTTTTTCTTTTTCTTGCGAACAATTTTGGGTTTATCAGCTTGAGTTTTTGCTGGTGCTGTCATGGCGACAGTTCCACCACCACCCAAAGCGCCACTGGCAGCTTTGCGAAAATCATATTTGGCGAACTCTTCGTCTGGAGAATACACTGATGGCTCTTGTGGGTTCATGATCGTATCAAACCAATAATTGAGACCACCCTGGAGTACGTAGTTATTTTCAAATCCCAATTGACGTAGAATCATCCACCCCTGATGTGAATTCATAGTGCCATTTGAATAGAGAACATTCATCTTTATACCCTGATCAAGGATATCTCTATATTCGTCATTCAAGATGACTGACAGAGGTACATTTACTGCACCTTCAATATGATACTTTTGGAATTCATCTGGTGAACGGACATCAACCAATTGAATACTGGGATCTTTGGAGATAATCCAGTGAGCCACGTCGTCAGCGCTAACCATTTCTGCTGCGCCCTGTACCTCATATAGCATATCCTCTGCCGTTAACTTATAAGGTTTGGTTGTATTCTCTGGTACCATTGCGATGACAACACCCAATAAAAACAGCCCTAAGAAGATGATATTTCTGACAGTCATTTTAATACTCCTCTCTTGGCCATTTTTTTTCAGCCAATTCGCCCAGCTTGAACATTACCAATGCTGCAATTATCACTAGCAGAGTGAGTACGCCACTGGAAATTCCAAACAATTCAGTGACCTTCATGGGTCCAAAGGATCCTGACATGTAAAAATCCTTTATCAGGGGATACCCTTCTGCGAAGAAGAAGATTCCTAAAAAGATGCCACCGATAAATACCATGGCATCAATTTTCCCAATAGCTGCAGCACAAACACTGGTGCCAGGGCAAAATCCACCGATGATAAATCCAGCTCCCATGATGATTCCACCAACAATGGCACTACCCAGAAATGTTGGGTTTACATAAACCAGACTTAAATCGATCCAACCAAACAGGCTGAAGAATAGTAATCCCAGCATGGCCGTGATAGCTCCGGTGAAGAAAACTTTCAAAACAACGGTGTCATAGCCGTAAAACATTCCAGCTAGTTTACGACTGGATGAAAACCCAGCCTGTTCTAAAACAAAACCGAATCCAATTCCGATTACGAAGGCGATGAATAAGTTCCAATCAGCGCCAATAATTTCTTGAGGTACAAGCGGTCCCATATCAGACTCCTATATCCAATTTTTTCTTAAGAAGTAGGCAAGCGCAAAGGCTGTCCCAAAAATAGCCATCATGGAAACAAACCCGGCAACTGAGAGAGTCGCCATACCAGTGAGTGCAGAACCACTCGTACAACCCCGGCCTAATTGGGAACCAAAGCCAAATAAAATTCCACCAGCAGCTGCAAAACCTAACCTGCGGTTCACCGTAATTTTGGGAGAATGTTCTACTTTCCAATTGAGTCTTCCTGAGAGGGCACCTGAAAGAAAGCCGCCAACTAAGACGCCAATCATTTCAAAAACCAGCCAGGCTTTCATAGGAGATTTCCCCTCACCCACATATTTACTATAATACTCTGAGTTGGCAGTGTGCTCAGGTGCGACCACGTCTACCGCTGTTACTACGACACTCTTCACTGCTCCACTTGCCCCCAGACCACGTCCTGAGAAAAAGAAAGCCATGAGGAGAACCAATCCCAATAAGACACCAGCCAAATAAGGATTCATGTACTTTGTTTTCATTTTGTTAACCTTTATTCGAATTCAAAAATTTAATATAGCCAACGGCTAGCTTGGCCAGCACTGACCACGATGAACCGGAGTGCCAAATTGCCTGAAATGATCAGAACTACAGGGACTATAGCTGGAACAAACCGATGCTTCAACTCCAGCATTTCCAGAAAGATCGGTAGAACCAAACCTAAACCCACAACAAAGATCCAAAAGGGTACTGTGTATGCACCACCCAGGAACATTTGAGCAGCCTGAATGTGGACTTGAGTACCGGCTAAATGACCCATGAACAGGTGAACAATCATAAATAATTCAATACCGATGAGGATAATGTCAATCCGTGTGAATAGCCTTTTCTCAACCTCGGATTTGGCAAAGAATGCAATCAATGCAGCACTCGCAGAAAGTCCGGATGCCAGAAAGAGTGGCCCCAAAATACTGGTGTTCCAAAAAGGTCTGGCGTTGAAGGCTGATAACAGAATACCTGTATACATACCCAGGACAGCAGCCATGATGATGAGAATCTTTGCCAGGTTTCTCTGTTGTCCCTTGATCCAGGCAACCGCTGTTTTTACCTCATCAAATTTCCAATCCCAGTTGGGAAAGATGTCCTCAATCCATAGGGCTATCCAAGCCAGAGAGAGTGGCGTGATTAGCATGAGTGTCCAGGCACCCCATGACATTGGCGATTCCCAACGAATGTTTGTGAACAATTGCCAGGCGTACCACACATGTGATAAATCAAGTAGGAGTGCCAGTAAACCAATTCCAATGAGAAAGGGCACAGCTAAAGGCATCCACTTTACGGCAACCGGAAGTTCATCCTGGCGACCACGTAATGTGAAATAGGCTGAGAATATTAATATTCCCGCTGATAATCCCCCAAGAAACAAATAAAGTGGGATTTCCCATCCCCAGACATGTAACACCGGATCGATCTCCGGGTTCATGCGTCCACTAGTAATAATTTCTTCAATCATAATAACCTCTATAACAAGTAAAAGACTTTAGGGTCAGTACCGGCTTCAGGAATGAGCGATTTCCATTTCCTGGTAGCCATAGCTTTTGATATATCGCTGTTTGGATCATCCAGATCACCGAAAATCATGGCATGGGTTGGGCAAACAGAAACACAAGCTGGATTTTGACCTTTTTCTACACGGTGAATACAGAAAGTACATTTATCAACATAGCCTTCAGGGTGTATAAATCGAGCATCATAAGGGCAGGATGTGATACAGGCTTTACAGCCGATACATTCACTCTCCTCAACAAGCACGATTCCCCCAGCGGCATAATGACTGGCCTCTGTGGGGCAGGTACGCACACAAGGTGCATTGGCGCAGTGATTACAGCGCTCTGAACGAATTTCTAATTGTAGATCTGGATAGGTTCCAGTTGTTACTTCTACAATCCAATCTCGGCAGTGTCCTATGGGAACATTATTCTCGGTTTGACAGGAAACCACACAATCGTTACAGCCTACACATTTTATGGTGTCAACGGCCATGGCGTATCTCATGAGGACACCTCCTCTCCGGCTTCAAAGCGGAAGGTGACAAAGTTCCCTCTCATTCCGGTTCCACCCATGACAGGATCAATATGAACCTTTGTGATCAAGTCGGCATCACTGGCTCCTCGACCTCGTGCTCGTGAAAGATTTTTGTTTGTGTGACCAAAACCATGGACCATATAGATACTATCAAACCTGATACGTTCAGTAACTCGTACTTTAATGGGAGTTTTACTGACAACACCGTCCTGGTTTTCCAGCCAGACGTACTGATCATTGCTCAATTCCCATTCTTTAGCAACCTTTGGGTTGACCCAAACACTATTCTCATCCATGAGATCAGTAAGATTAGGATTATTGGCTGTGCGACTGAATGTATGCATGGGGGCACGGCCATAGATCAGACGATAGTAACCATAAGGCGGTTCTTCGTGAGCTGTATACTTTGGAAGTGGGTCATAACCCTCATCTTCCATTGCAGTTGAATAGAGCTCAATTTTCCCTGTATTGGTAAAGAATTCGAAGTCATCCAGATTTTGCATGGGATAGAGATCATCTTCTTCGCGTTTATATTTCTTGACCCCGATGCGCTTCATTTCTTCAAGTGATGTACCTACTTGCTTCAATTCCCAATCCAGTTTTTCCTCAATGTCTTTCCAGGCGAAGTAGTGCCCAAGACCCATTTTATCAGCGATACCCTTTGCCATCCACCAGGCTGGTTTCGTATTGTATTTTGCCTTTGCAGCAGGCATACGAAGGGCGATAGTAGGTTCACGGTGTGGGCTCACACGGATATTGTCATATCTTTCCAGGTAGGTACACTCAGGAAGAATGACATCAGCATAACCGGTGATCTCCATAGGCATGGTGTCAACAACTACCATAAGATCTAGAGCGTCAATTGCTTTGAGAGTATTCTCTTGATTTGGCAAGGTGTGAATCAAGTTGGTGCCATTGACGATCCAACCTTTGAAGGAACAATCTCTCTCAGAAGTAGGTACTGTGGCATCACAAATACCCGAAGCCAAAGCAAGGCCAGCTAATTTATATTTACCAGGAAAGGCGTCTTTCCAGGATCTCTTTGGTTTTGGAAATGCTGGGTGTGGGAATGGCTTAAAGGCAACCTTGGCTGGATTATAATATCCACCGCGGCGTCCCCATGAGCCTAACAGTGCATTCAACATGGCAACTGCCCTTAAACGCTGTGAATCATCTCCGTACCAGGTGACATGGCGTCCTGGGTGGATGATGACTCGTGGGCTGGCGTTAGCCATTTCACGGGCCGTTTCCCTAATAGTTTCTGGCTTAATAGTTGTTATTCCATATGCCCATTCTGGTGTCATGGAGGCAACGTGGGCTTTTAGCTCTTCAAATCCGTAAGCATATTTTTCAATGTATTTTTTATCATAAAGATCTTCGTTAATGATCACGTGCATCCAGGCTAACAAGAGTGCCATATCAGTTGCTGGCTTTATGGGCAACCAAAACTTGGATTTACTGGCTACGGTTGAATATCTGGGGTCCACAGTAATGATTGAGGCGCCTTTTTCAGTCGCCTGCGCAATCTCCTGAACTGGACCGTTATGCATATTTTCTCCAAAATGAGAACCGATGAGCACGAGACAACGTGTGTCTCGAATATCTACACGTTCTGGAGATTGAACACCTTCACCATACGTAGCAATAAAACCAACTTCACGGGGTCCACGACATTGGGCGTAAGATGGTGCAGCAATACTGTTTGAACCGTATGCCTTGAGTAAATCACCAAAATATTTACCACCTGACCCATGGGAGAATAGTGCTACGCACTCTGGTCCATGCTCTTCTGCGATCTTCTTTAGACCATCGGCAATGTAGGTGAATGCTTCATCCCAACTTGCTTCCCGGAAGACTTGCTCTCCCCGTTTTCCGGTACGTATGAGAGGGGTTTTTAGGCGATCTTCATCTGTGTACATTCCAACGCCACCGGTTCCGCGGGGGCAAAGACGTCCGTTTGAGTGAGGATCATCATCGTTTCCGGTGATCTTCCAGATATCCCCTTCTTTGTTTGTGTGTACCCATCCAGCGCACTTCCAAAAACAGATTTCACAGATGGTGGGTGTGCGTTTGGAATACATTCCCGGATGTACATCAGGTGCTAGGATTTCACCTTTAGAGAAATCAAATAGTGGGGTAGCAAAAGCTAGGCTTCCAGCACCCACACCGGCGATCTTAATAAACTCGCGACGATTCATTTGTGGTTTCATGCATTCTTCCAATGTTCTTTTAAAAAGGATTTCATATTATGACATGTGGTTACTTCACGGTAGACCGGGCAAGTAGCACAGTCTTCCTCTTCACAAATCTTGGCTTTAGTTTTGACAACCCAACATGGTTCAAGTGCGCTCTCATATGCATCACACTGATTGCGATCCGACTCCGTACAACCCTTAATCTCCCAGCATGGAGCCATAGACATCATGCCCTTAATACCAGCGAGATTATAACCATGTTCTTCGATCATGGTACGGATACACTGGAGTCTTTCGATATCGACTTGTGAATATAGACGCCGCTGAGTTTCTGTGCGCTGGGGAAGGATTAGCCCCTCATTCTCGTACATGCGCAAGGTATGAACTGAAACTCCAATGAGATCGGAGGCAACACCAATGGTATAGACTGGTCTTGTTTTATCGGAGAGGCGATCTTGTATATCTGATGTATTCATCATAATCCTATATTCTAAAATATAGGTTTGCTATATTTGTGCCATCTTAGGTGAGAAATATTAATAGGTGTTAATGCGAAATATTATTTAAATCACAACCCTCGCTGTTAACAATTCAATAGTGTCGAAGGGGTTCTTTACTAATTTCAGCGCGTGAAAAGAATATTGTTAAAATTACCCGTCGCCTATGTATCCCTGGTTCTCATTTGGGGAAGTACCTGGATCGCCATAAAAGTCAGCATTGGGGATGCCCCTTTCATTATGGCAGCATTACGTTTTTTTCTGGCTTCAGGTATTCTGGTTATTTATCAGCTGATCAAAGGAAAAAAGATTCTGCCCCCGTCTGGCTACCGTAAGCTTATTCTAGTTCTAGGCGTCGGTAACTTTTTCATCGGCTATGGTGCCACCTATTGGGGCATGCAGTACGTAAATAGCAATATTACTTCAATTCTGTGGGCGACCATGCCAGTGCACGTATCACTCATTGCCCATTTTATGTTAAAGGAAGAAAAATTCACCGCTTCGACAATCTTTAGCTTGATAGGTGCTCTCATTGGATCTTATCTGATATTTGACATTACTGGTCAGGATTTTGTTCCGGAAGCTGGTTTGGGGATGGGAGTTATTCTGGTCTGTATTACTGGAGCATCCTATTCTAATGTACTTTATAAAAGGGAGGGCGGTAACCTCGATCCTGTGGCGTCCAATGCTGTGGCAATGCTTGTTGGAGCATTTTTACTTTTGGCAAGCGGGTTGATCAACGAGCCCTTCGGAAAAATCGAATTCACTATCTTGAATTTAGGCGCAACAGCTTATCTGGCTATTTTTGGATCGGCTATCGGTTTCTCTGTCTATTTTTGGTTGTTAAAACATGTAACCGTTCTGAAAATGAGCTACACTACTTTTCTGATTCCAATCCTTGCAAGCTTCTGGGGCTGGGTGATCCTTGGTGAGCGCTTATCTCCAAAAGCAGGAGTCGGTGCAGCCATCATTCTTCTCGCCGTCTCTTTGCCAGAGCTAAGAGCAATGAAGCGTTTTCAAACCCATTTATGATCCTGCTCAACCTGTATAATCAACAAGTTGTTTTTACTCATACAGCCAACTATATTGAAAGCCTGAATATAACGGGGAAAGGTCTTTAAAAAACAGTAACTTATGGCTAAAATAATCGCCATCGTAAATCAAAAAGGGGGCGTGGGCAAAACCACTACTTCAGTCAACTTGGCTGCTGGACTTGCCGTAGCCGAGAAAAAATCTCTACTTGTTGATGTTGATCCTCAGGCGAATTCTACTGCCGGGCTTGGACATCCGGTACGCGTGGATGGACAAAGTATCTATCCAGTCTTTCTGGGGCAGGCACCTTTAGCAGGATTTTTACAGAAGACCGACCTGCCTTTTCTTGATATTATACCATCCAGCCCCTCACTTGTGGGCGCCGAGGTTGAACTGGTCTCTGCTATTGCCAGGGAGCGAATCCTAAAAGATGCTTTAGCGGAGATTGAAGACGACTACGATTTCATCATCATTGATTGTCCGCCATCTTTAGGTCTTTTGACCTTAAATGCACTGACAGCGGCTCACTCAATCCTGATACCAATTCAATGTGAGTACTATGCCCTTGAAGGTTTAGGCCAACTTCTTAATACTGTGAGACGAGTTCAGAAGACCATCAATAAAGCACTGGTAATTGAAGGCGTGCTTATGACAATGTATGACGGTCGCCTGAATTTGAGCAAACAGGTCGTAGATGAGGTGAAAACATATTTTAAAGAGCGAGTCTATAAAACCTACATCAATCGCAATGTTCGTTTAAGTGAATCACCGAGTTATGGAAAACCTATCATGCTCTACGATGCCAATTCGGTGGGGGCAGCTAATTATATGAGCCTGGTAGAAGAGGTCTTACAGAATGCCTGATCAACCTAAACGATTAGGACGCGGTTTAGATGCCATCTTGGACTCTCTGGGAACCAGTCAGGAAGAATTCACGTCGCAGGAAACCGTAGATCCTCACCAAATTCGACCCAACCCATTTCAGCCCCGTAAAGATTTTGACTCTGAAAAAGCAGTCCAGGCATTTGAAGACCTCAAGGCCTCGATCAAAGCGAAGGGTTTAATTCAACCTGTAACCGTTCGCATCATCGACAATGAATATGAGCTTATAGCCGGCGAGCGTCGATTAAGAGCCTGCCAGGAGCTGGGGCTAGAGAAAATTGCCGTACATGTTCTGGTGGTTGACTCCGATGTAGACATGATGGAGCTAGCTCTCATCGAGAACCTCCAGCGGGATAATCTTAATCCCCTTGAAGAGGCAGAGGCTTACGCACTCCTTGCTAACAAATACAAATTATCACACGAAGCCATAGCGGAAAATATTGGGAAAAGTCGCGCGGCTATTACAAACACATTGAGATTATTAAAGCTTCCAACTGATGTGAAACTTGCTTTGAAAAATTTAGTGATATCTGCAGGGCATGCCCGTGCTTTACTTGGGCTAGATTCTGAGAAAGAGATCGTGAATACTTTTCAGCTTGTCAGACGTCATAACATGAGCGTCCGTGAGACTGAGAACTATGTAAAAAAATTAAAAAATAAAATTTCTGCACCTGACAAAAAGCCATCCAAACCGCAAACAAAATCACTCTATGTGCGTAATAGCGAGGAAGCGCTGATGACTGTCCTGGGTACTCGAGTCCAGATCAAGCCTGGGAAGAAAAAAGGGACCATTGAAGTTGAATATTTTGGTGATGAAGATCTGGAACGTCTCATCGAATTATTTGAGACACTAAAAAGGTAGAAAATAGAAATTTAATAATGAGAACATTAACAAAACCCTGTGCTCTCTGCCTGCCCGCACGAAGTTATACGCAGGCGGGTGAGCTCTGTGGTTAGGATAACATGAAGCACGAAAAATACACCATCCTCATTCTCCCGGATAACGAGGCTTCTGGTCAATCGTTCTCTGTTACAGCCAGAACGATATCATTATTAAAAATATCTTCTATCATCCTCATTGCGATGATCATTCTGTTCAGTAGCTTCTATTTGCCTCGGGCGCTGAAATTTGAAAGAATTAAAACTGAGAATGAGTATTTGTTAAGTGAGCGACAGGAAGTAGCCGGAATCCTGAAAAATGCCAAGCGCATCGAAGAAATAAATCAATTCCTCAATAGCACCCTTGGAGAACATTTTGACCTAGCAGAAGGTTCTGGCGACAGCTCTTGGGCAACAGGAGATGAGTTTGAACTTTCGCCCTTTGAGACAATGGGGCTATTGGAAGACCTACCAACTTACTTACCGATTAAGGGCTTTGTGAATGCTGGTTTCCAGGTGCGAGAAGGCTTGTTCAGTCAGGATCATTTAGGGATCGATCTATCCTCGATTGACGACCGTGTTGTTAAAGCGGCGGGGAGCGGATATGTTATATTTGCCGATTGGACGTATCGCTATGGAAATACCATTATCATAGATCATGGGAACGGCTACATAACAGTCTATGGTCACAATGAACAAAACTTAATATCTCAGAGACAGGTCGTTGATCGTGCCGAACCCATTGCAATTATGGGGAATACTGGTATTTCAGACGGAGCGCACTTGCATTTTGAAATTTGGCACAAGGGTGTCCCACTTGACCCCGCAACCTTTATCACTGAACTCAGCGAAGAAAAACCTCAGATAAGAGAACAGGAATAACCTTATGGCTAATCGAATTCATCGCATAGAAACTATTGTTGGACGTGGAAGTCATATTAAGGGTGACATGGACATTAATGGTAGTGCACACATCAATGGTACCGTGGATGGTAGCATTATTGCGTCTGGATTTGTCACTGTCTCAGAGTCAGGAGTCGTGAAAGGTGGAATCAAAGGCGAGTACGCCATTATCGGTGGTATTGTAGGCGGAAATATTGAGGTAAAGGGTAAAGTTGCCCTGGGCAAAAAGGGCCGCTTAAAGGGTGATGTTATTGCCACCCGCTTGATCATTGAAGATGGAGCTATTTTTCAGGGACGAAGTTCAATGGTACCTGAGGTAGCAGAGGAAGAATTAGATTTCACCGTATCATTTAGAGGCGAATAGTCAAGCATGGGACCCGCAGGATCGGGTAAATACATGGCCGCTGCATCGACCATGACAGGAAGTGTGTTAGGTCTAGGTGCTTTAGGTTATTTCCTGGATCAAAAATTCAATTGGCCACAGTACGGGATGCTCACCGGGGCTCTCCTCGGGGTAGTGATCGGAATGTACGAACTGTATAAGAGTATATATATGAAGGATAATGATTGATGCGTCCCTGGCAAGTTATGGGAATTTCAGCATTCATCTTGAATGGCTTGGTTATCCTGGGATTGATGTTCGCGGGTCGTTCCGAGCACATAAGCTCGGTTTTTGCTGCAGCTCTCATTCCTGTACTGATTAGTGGTGGCCTCCTTTTTTGGGTCGACACACAGAAGCTAAGCAATCACATTACGCTGCAAAAAATTAATATATTTGGGTTTTTCCTTAAGGTGATCCTACTGGGATTATGGGCTGCTATCCTATTGAAAGCAAGGACTTTACATAATATGACATTTATTGTAATTATGCTCATAAACTTTCTTGCGTGGCATGGGGTCGAAGCTTATTATTGGCCGCTTTTTATGGCAGGGAATGGACACGTAAATGGGGAGAAATCTTAATGGCTCAGGGTGGCCAAGAGACCAGTACAAACATCGGGGATAAAATCATTGAGCACGTCGCTAATAGCGATGTGATGATCCATCTCGAACTCTTCGGTATTGACCTGTCAATTACAAAGCATGTGATCATGCTTTGGATCGCTGCGGGACTCTTAATTACAGCTGCACTTTATGCAACTCGGAGATATCGTAAAGAGGAACGTCCAATTCCTTCTGGTTTCTCAAATGCATTTGAATACGTCGTTGATTTTGTTCGAACCAGCATTCTTATCCCTACCGTAGGAAAAGATCATGTATTGAAATGGGGCCCCTTAGTGATGTCCTTTTTCTTTTTGATCCTGACCATGAACTTTCTGGGACTCATTCCTCTTTTCAATTATATCAATCATGGTCACGGTGGTACAACAGCAACTGGTAATTTTAATATGACCGCTGCTTTGGCTTTGATCACTTTTTTTGCTATCATGATTGCCGGAATTCTGGAGCATGGATTCTTTAAACACTGGAAGAACCTTGTACCAGGTGGTCTACCCAAGGCGGTATACATCATCCTGATTCCAATTGAGATATTGAGTATGTTTGTCAGACCTTTTGCACTAACCATGAGGTTGGCAGCCAATATGACAGCAGGGCACATTGCTATGCTGGCGATTTTTGCGCCTATATTTCTACTACACAATGCCTATGTTGGTGTTGCTTCTGTAGCCTTGAATGTTGGTATTACATTTTTAGAGATAATCGTAAGCATCGTCCAGGCCTACGTATTCACATTGCTTTCATCGGTATTTATTGGGCAATCAATTCACGCAGATCATTAGATTTTTGATTACTACTACACAAACATATAAACCATCTAACACAAATGAACAGATCGTACTTACTCAGTTCAAGGGAAAAAGACATGTAAGTGTCGCTGCTCGTTGTGTGTTGGAATCCTACAACATTACAAAGGAGTTTTAAAAATGGAAATGCAATTTGCTTATCTAGGAGCCGCAATCGGTGCAGGTATGATCGTTATTGGCGCCGGACTTGGTATTGGAAAATTGGCTGCAGCCGCTGCAGCAGGTATTGCTCGTCAGCCAGAAGCTGCTGCTAGCATTACCGGTGCTGTTAACTTACCTCTCTTCCTTCTCGAAGGTGTTGCCATCATTGGTGAGGTTGTTGCACTTCTCATCGCTCTGAAATAAGAAGGCTGGAAACACACCTTCGGAGGAACTATGGAAAACCTGTTAAGGTTTGACACTGGCTTAATGATATGGACCTGGATCACCTTTATTATTGTATTGGTGATTCTGGCAACAAAAGCCTGGAAACCCATGATCAAGGCCCTTGAGAATCGAGAAAACTTCATCAGGGAATCCCTGGCAGGAGCTGAATCCGCTCGTAAAGAAGCAGATAAAGTTGCTGGAGAATATGAAGCTATGGTCGCCAAAGCTCGTCACGAAGCCCAGGAGATCGTTGCCGCCGGGAAAGAAACAGCTGAACGGATGAAAACTGAGATTCTTAATGAGGCTCAGGATAAGTCCGCTGGCATTCTGAAACAAGCTGAAGCGCAGATCGGCGCAGAACGTGAAAAGGCTATTTCAGAGATTCGGACCCAGATCGTTGATATCTCAATGGCTGCTGCAGAAAAGATACTATCCAAATCCATTTCAAAGGATGACAATGAGCGCCTCATTGAGGATGCTCTCAAGGAATACGGAAAGAATTAATGCGTTCAACAGCGAAAAGTCGTCTATATGCGAACCTCTTGCTGAAAATAGCAGAGAATAAAGAGTCACTGGAGCCCGTTTATCGTTCTATGGAAACTTTTTATGCCAGCTATCGACGTGAACCAACATTAAAGGCATTTCTAGCTTCAACCAAAGCTTCAGTAGCTGAGAAAATTCAGCTGCTAAGTGTGGTATATCCTGATCTACACCCCATTAACCAAGCCTTTCTGGCTCAGTTAGGTGAGGAAAAGGATATGAAGCTGCTGGGTGCAATCCTGCAAAGTATGGAACATGCTTTTTATGAGCGAAGTGGACAGGTCAAGGTCCATGCCGCAAGTACAGGTGAACTTTCTGCTGACGCGATTCATCGTATCCATGATGTTGTTAAAACAATAACATCCAAGAAAGCTGATTTCACTACAGAAGTAAATGATAAGCTTCTTGGTGGCATAACATTACGAGTTGGCAATACCATTTTAGATGGTTCATTGTCTAGTAAACTTGCTCGGATCAGACAATCACTGGTCCAGTCCTAAAGGAATACAGGAATATGACAGATATTCGAACAGACGAAATCACAAAACTACTCCAGGAAGAACTGGGTAAACTTGATCTTGCAATTGATGTTGCTGAGATCGGGGAAGTCATCATGGTCGGTGACGGTATTGCCCGTGTAAGTGGACTGGAAAATGTT
>CAZOBQ010000042.1:0-16923 GCA_964578155.1 uncultured Lentisphaeria bacterium | reverse complement strand
CTCAGTGAGATAGGCATGCGTGAGGAACTAAAGGTTAGCTGGATTCCTTCTTATGGTCCTGAAATGCGTGGTGGTACTGCGAATTGTCATGTGAAGTTATCGCACAAGAATATTGGATCGCCTCTAGTTACTCACTCAACAATTCTAGTGGCCATGAATCGTCCATCACTTGAGAAGTTTGAAGATGATGTGGTGGAAGGTGGGGCAATTATTTGGGATAGCTCATTGATCGATATTGAGCCAAAGAGGAAGGATCTCAAGAGTATTCCTATCCCGGCGACTCAGATAGCTAAAGAATTGGGGAACACCAGAACCTCAAACGTTGTGCTACTGGGAGTAATTG
The DNA here is from genome assembly GCA_964578155.1 of uncultured Lentisphaeria bacterium. Taxonomy (GTDB): domain Bacteria; phylum Fidelibacterota; class UBA8477; order UBA8477; family JABMPR01; genus JABMPR01. The sequence continues at coordinate 16,580 of CAZOBQ010000042.1, read as the reverse complement.
CTGGATTCTCAGATTTTCTTGATCCTATGGTGGTACAGAGGGTTTTACCTATTATCTTTAAGAAGAAACATCTTTTACGGGTCAACCTGAATGCATTTCAGAAAGGCCTGGAACTGGGGAGGGAAATCTCAGCTTAGTTTCAATCCTCAATTAAAGGAGGTATAAGATGCAGTTTTCAAAGATATTGGTACCGACAGATTTTTCAGAGTCTGCTAAATACGCCCTTCTTTACGCTATTGATCTAGCGCAGAAATATGGGAGCGGATTGCATTTCATCCATGTGGTTGAACCGATTGTTGCACCAGTAGATTTTGCCTGGGGCACCTATAGTTATCCTGATATTGAGAAGCAGATGAGTGGTCATGTAGAGACCTCACTTGCCAGGCTGATCAAGAATGAAGTTCCGTCAGAAATTGAGACAGAATCAACCATACTACATGGAAAGTCGTGGCGTGAGATCGTTTCATTTGCCAAGGAAAAGGAATTTGAACTCATTGTTGTGGCAACCCATGGTCTTAGTGGATTTAGTCATGCTCTCTACGGATCGACAGCTGAAAAGGTAATCCGAAAGGCACCATGCCCCGTCTTGACAGTTCGCCACCCAGAAGTGAAATATGAGATGCCATAGTCGCTAAATATATTCGGTGTTGTGTTCCATCTTGGAGACAGGGAATCTGCTGTCTCCAAGTTATCAACAATTAATGATATACATTATATAAATCCTATAATATCCTGAAATATAGGGATGTACAATAGTAGTAGTATCTAATATACCTACTCGATATCCTAAGTACATCTGGGGAAAGCGGACGCAATATGTGGATATACACTGCTAAATCGGCTTAGTAATTATTCCTCTTTATTCTATCTTGACGGCTCATGAATGATGCTAAGACAAGAAGTGAAATTGACAGTTTAGTCATGAGTTTATCTCAAGCTTATGAATTAAAATCAATTCGAAGAAGCGGCTGGATTCAATCAGGAATCCCTGAATCTGAAAGTGAATCTATAGCTTCCCATAGTTTTGGGATGACAATCTTGTTACTCTATCTTCGTACTGAACTTCTGAGCGTTGGAATCAACATGGACCGGGCCTTAAGTATGGCCGCTATTCATGATCTTGCTGAGGTTACTACAGGAGACATCACACCTCAGGATAAGATCCCTTTATCAGATAAATATTTAGCGGAAAAATCCGCGTTTGAACAGATTATAAATGATGTTCAAAACGGTGAATACTTAATCGAACTTTGGAAAGAATTTGAGTCGGGATTAACCAAAGAAGCTCAGGTCGTAAGGCGTATGGATAAATTAGATATGCTGATCCAGGCCTATTTGTATGAGCATCAATACGAGATTCGACTTGATTCATTTTGGCTGAATATGAACGATTTGTTTCTTGGTAGTGAATCAGAAGAGATATACAATTATATACGTTTAAATAGATTTGAAGCTAAAGGAAGATGAGATGCGGATAGTTGTAATTGTTAAGCTGGTGCTAATGATGTTCTTGATCATGAGTCCAGTATTTGCTGAAGAGGCAGTCGCTATTGAAAATCACCATGCAGTAGAGCAGATGGAAAGCCATGGTGAGGAGACCCAGACTTCGGGTCATTCTAGTTTACCTCCAACTTGGTTAGTCGTACCATTTATTCTTTTGCTGATTATGATTGCTACAGGACCCTTATTTTATCCACATCTATGGGAACACCATTATCCCAAGGTTGCCATGGGACTTGGTTCAATCGTGGCAGTATACTACGCTTTTTTAATGGATCATGGTGTACTGAGCCTCTTACATACACTAGAGGAGTATATCTCATTCATTGCCCTTCTGACGGCTCTCTTTGTGGCTTCAGGAGGTATTTTGATCAAGTTTCATACCTCAGGAAGACCTCTTGTGAATGCGGCCATCCTGTTTGGAGGAGCGATCCTTTCTAATTTTATTGGGACTACCGGCGCATCTATGCTGCTCATTAGACCCTTTATGCGCTTGAACGAAGATCGACTTAAACCTTTCCATGTGGTCTTTTTCATTTTTGTCGTTAGCAATATTGGCGGTGGGCTAACTCCTATTGGTGATCCGCCTTTATTTTTGGGCTTTCTAAAAGGCGTGCCTTTCTTTTGGGTGATCACTCATGTGTGGGATATATGGCTAGTGACCACCCTCGCAGTTATTGCTGTTTTTGTAGCGTTTGATATGAGAGTTCCCAGTTCCAAGTCAGCGGCAGTAGGTGAAAAATCAGTTGAAATAACCGGAGCGAAAAACTTTATCTATCTAGGGGTTATTATTGCCTCAGTCTTTATGGATCCGGCGGTGATCAAAGGATTCCCAAGCCTACAGAAGATGTTACATGTACCTTTCGGAATTCGAGAAGTGATCATGTTTACCGTTGCCTTCCTTGCTTATCGAAATGGTGACAAAGTAGCCCTGAGAGGTAATGAATTCAACTTTGAGCCCATTAAAGAGGTTGCTTACCTTTTTGTGGGAATATTCGCTACCATGATTCCGGCACTCCAGCTGATTGGGGCTTATGCCAAGGAGAATGCTACAGAATTTACCGTATCACGATTTTATTGGTTTACGGGTGTATTATCCGGCGTTTTGGACAATGCTCCAACCTACTTGAACTTTTTAGCTGGGTCTCTTGGAAAATTTGGACTGAATATTGGATCAATTGATGATGTCCAACATTTTGCCGCGGGAACTCCTTCACCAGTTCCAGGCGATGTTGATTCAGTCGTTTATTTAATGGCAATCTCAGTGGCAGCGGTATTCTTTGGTGCAATGACCTATATCGGTAATGCCCCAAACTTTATGGTGAAAAATATTGCCGAGCAAGCCGGTGTTAATGTGCCCAGTTTTCTCGGATATATGTTTAAGTACTCGATACCAATCCTGCTCCCGATCTTTGTGGTCGTGTGGTGGGCATTTTTTAACCTTTAGAAGACTTTGAGAAGGAGATCTTCATGATTAAAACTATTCGTCAAGCTGTTGAAGCAGGAGAAACTGGTTTTCTGATAAAGAACTCAATCTTTCTTCCATTTCACATAGAACTTCTAAGTGTATGGATTGGTAAGGATATGTCTTTAATATCCAAACCTGATATATTAACTGACTTCAGCGATCAGAAGGGTGACATTCACATCCGTGAAGGGGAGAGTTATACAAATTTGATCTTTGTTCATCATAAAGAGTTGAAAAAGGAATACGGGCACTATAAGGGTCATATTATTCTTTACGGTACAGAGAAGAATGCCGATATCTTTGATAAGGAACGACGCCACTATGTAAAACTATCATTCCATGATGATACGAATAATGTATACATGGAATTAATTGATGACCCTTTTGACCTATAGGTTGAGGGTAGCAGGTTCGCGATGAGACTTACAAAACTCTATACACGTAAAGGTGATGCCGGAAACACCAGGCTGGCCAATGGAGAAGAGGTTGGAAAAGACTCGATACGAGTGATCGCCTATGGGGAGATCGATGAGCTCAATAGTATTCTAGGAGTAGTTTTGTCGAAGTTACCAAGCCCAAAAATCACTGAAATGTTATCAGCAATCCAACATCACCTGTTCGATGTTGGAGGGGAGTTGGCCTCAGCTGGAATGATTACAGGAATAGTCTCTGAGAAAATGATTTCAGATTTAGAAGACAACATAGATCAACTAAATAGTGAATTGCCCCCTCTGGAAGAATTTATCCTACCTGGTGGCAGTCCTGTGGCAGCAGAGTTGCATCTAGCCAGGACTGTTTGTCGTCGAGCTGAACGAAGTATTGTCACGCTCAATCATTCAGAACCGGTTGCCCCAGAAATTATCAAATACATCAATCGTTTCTCTGACCTACTCTTTGTCATGGCACGTTATGAGAATCATCTTGATGGTAATCAGGAAGTCTACTGGAAGAACCCAAAACAGTAGAAAAAACTCACTTGCTAAATCGGCAAGTTACCACCTTTTGATTATATCCCGATACTAATGGTTCCTGCAATTGTCATGTCAATTGCAATCTGAACCTGTGACCAGTCGGTTTCAATATGACCTGATTCCAAACGGAATGGTGTATAGATAATCTGAATTGGGCCAGATTTCCAAATAGGGGAAAGACTACCAATCGCCTCTAACTCTTCGTCATTCTGATCGAGGACCAGCCCGGCTCCCATAAGGATGTTAAAACTTTCCATTTTTGGAATATCAGCTCTAACTTTTAGGCCAAGAAGACCGGTTGTATTAGGTGTAATATTACTTTCTTCAAGATAAGTATAACCAGGTATCGTATATTCAGTTTGATAGAGTAAGAATTGCCCAGCACCGTACCTGGTATCCCTCCTTGATGGAAATATTTTTTTATCCATTGTTGTATTCATTTCGGTCGATATATAGAAACGATCTTGTGTTGGCAGGTCACCAAAGGCATATCCAGCAAAGATGGTGGTTCGGATAGAACCCTTCCGTGAGTACCGTTTTCGGTGATTAAAGTAGGTTTGGATTTTTGCGAAGGGTTTCCCATCTCTCTGTGCCCCAAGCAGTGTGTTGAATTCATACTTTCTAGCCCATAGTGCTCCACGATTTTTACTGGTGTAATTAACATTGACTTTCAAATATTGACCTGCTTCCCAAATATTTTGATCTAGATAGCGGGTTGTGTCATTGTTGAAAACATATTCTCCATCTGTCAAATCATGAGCCAATAGCGAAAAGGTTAACTTATGGTCATCGCTTGGTAGCATGATGGAACGTTTTCTGAAACCTGCACTAATTTCGGCGAGCCGTGAATACCAGCCATTAACAACACGAGAGTGTAATTGCACTTCCTGGCCAGGTCGTGGGACTAATTTTCTCCCAATCGATGCCACAAACCCAGCTCGTTGAGTCTTTGTGCCATAGAATGTCCTCAAATACCAGTCCGTCCCCCAGGGCATTAAATTTTTATGAGTTATTATCAGTCCAGGGTGAACTTGATCTATTGTGTCGTACCACAGGTAGGGAATGGTGGTAACCACATAATCAGCCTGAGGATTTAGGGCCAGCTTGATGAAATCAAAATCAAGATTTAACTTCAGATCATTATTAGTGCGATCCATGTCCAATAAGGTTAAATCAGGATCAAGGACGACATTTTGAACTGGAAAGCTAGTCTCAATTTTAAACGTACTCCGGTCACCGGAAGGATGGACCCAGGCTGTCTTAATTTCAGCTGTTTTGGCGCCACTCAGACTAATTTTTAAGGGAGGTGTGAAATCACCACGATTGTTGATATTAATGGAAGTCTCATATGCACTTTCGTGTGAATAACTGGTGAATGTATCAAGAGCATAATCAATCTTCCTTGTTGAGCCTAGCATATCCTCGAAATACCAAGAAAGGTCCTCGCCACTAATTTCTTCAAATACCTGCCGAATATCTTCAGGCTGTGGGTGCTTATAAGTCCAACGTTGATAATACGCATGCCATACAGAGTCCATCAGGGCTTCTCCAAGGTAGGCGTGGAGTGATTCAGTTGATACGGCAACTTTTTTATAAACTATCATTCCGTAATTGTAATCTGAAAAGGCTTCGCTATGCAAATCTGGAGACTGGTCCATCTTGATCCCAGCACTCATATAATAGGCATAATCTTCTATCGCACTTTTACTGGGGTCTTTAAGGAAATATTCGAGTATAGGAAGCCAAGCCGGCTTTTCTCCATCATGTGCCAGCATACTGTCATCACTATATTTAGCAGCCCAGTACCGATTCTCAGCATAGGAGACAAGACCTTCGTCCATCCATGGGTAATCGCGCTCATTGCTACCTGATAGACCATAGAACCAGTTGTGGCCAACTTCATGCATAATCACCTGTTCTAATATTGGTTGAAATCCAGTATTATTGATCAGGGTGATCATAGGGTATTCCATACCACCTCCGGCAGAAAAATCGCCATCTACTACGGTAGCGTGTTGGTAAGGGTATTCTATGAACCACTCAGAGAAATATGATACGGCATCCTTGATATAGTCATTTGAATAGCGGTAGTTCTGGAAGTTTTTGGGTAGTGCAAAGGTCCAGGTTTGGATAGATCTCCCCGAAGGGAGCACTACACTATCACTACTGATGATAAACCGTTTGTCAGCAAACCAGGCGAAATCATGGACATTATTTTGCTTAAAGGTGATTGTCTTCATAGAGTCTGAAGATGCTGGCTTTAAGCTCTTTGAAGTGTCCAAAGCCACTATCTTCGATTTGGGGTCGATTAGTAACGTATCAATAAGGGCATTACCGATGTGGGCTAAAGAATCTCTCCATATAATTTCCAGGGAATCCTGTAAGACTCCCGTAGCAGCAATTCGATAATTCGCAGGTACGGTAACAGATACTTCAAAATCACCCCACTCACTGTAGAATTCACCCATGTCCAAATAGGACATAGGATGCCATCCTTTGGCATCATAGACAGCTGGTTTTGGATACCATTGGGTCATTTCATAGTGTTGACCAACATGACCCAATCGGGAGAGTACATTGGGAACTTGAACAGTGAAATTAAGGTCAATTTCCAATGTATCGCCAGGGAGTAGGGGCTTATTAAGGTTGAACTTCGCTACATCTAATGTATCTGATGATCTATAGCTCCAATTAATCTGCTTACCATCAACGGCAACATCACTAATGTCGATCCAGCCAAATGAAGAATCAGGAGAAAAGTGCATTTTCGTAGAGAATTGGTTGAATTTTTGTCTAGCCAGTGCTGTTTCATTGTTTTTGTAGGCATTTGGCCAGAGATGCATCCATATATAACTAAGCTCATCCGGTGAATTATTAATATAAGTGATGGTCTCGGAACCAGTCACCTGATGGAGAGAGTCAATGAGGGTAACATCCAGATCATAATTGACCTGTTGTTGCCAATAGTCTGCGAGGAGAAGCTGGGGGATGAGGATTGTGCTTAGTACAATCAGTGTCATTCTAATTTTCATTTTATCTCCATAGTTCAATTGGTACTTCAATCACAAGATTCATACCACAAAAATTAATCAAGGGCGTAAATATTAACGTTACAAATCATTTAAAGTAACTCTTAACCTTGGTATCCCCTTATTAGACTTAATCTGAGAACAGGATGTTGCACTTCTTTTGATAAGTGTTAAGTAGAAAAATGACAAAAACTAACCGCTACTATAACCTATGTCTGAATTGACTGATCTCTGATATGATTTGGGGATGGATGTGAGAATTAGCCGCTATGATATGTCCCTCATCCATATTAAGCTCCTCACCAACCGGTCCTGAAACCACACCTCCAGCCTCTTGTACCAGCAAAGCGCCTGCAGCGATATCCCAGGGCTTTAAACTAAATTCCCACAAGCCATCTAAACGACCACAGGCCAACCAGGCTAGATCTATAGCTGCTGCCCCGGCTCTTCGCAGACCCTGAGTCTTTCCATAGATTGACGTCCATAATTCCATATTCAGTTTAAAATAATTATCATTGAAATAGGAGAAACCAGTTGCTAACAATGATTTCCCAAGATCAGTCGTAAGGCTAGTATGAATGTCCTTTCCATTGAGAAAAGCTCCCATCCCTCTGCCTGCCGTGAACAACTCATCACGATTTGGATCGTATACTGCCGCAGCATAAAGTTCGCCTTTGAACTGCACTCCGATGGAGACTGCAAACACGGGAAATCTGTGGACAAAATTAGTGGTTCCATCCAGAGGATCAATGATCCAAAGGTAATCTGACTGTCTTGTCTCATCACCACTGCCTTCTTCAGCGAGAATATCATGGCTTGGATAGAATTTATGAATTTCGGAGACGATATACTTCTCAGAGGCTTGGTCGACCTCGGTTACCATATCTCTAGCACTTTTGTAGGATATCTGTCGATCCTGTGTGCTCATTTCCAGGATGAGTTCACCAGCTGCCTTGGCGATACGGCCAGCGTTGATAATTAGTTCGTCTAGTCTCGGGTCTGTTGACATTTTGGCTCTTTTATTTTAACGCTCTATTATCTGGAGGCTGAGGTCCTCGAAGCCGGTTGCCATACTCTGGACACTTCGAGAACCTCAGTGTCCGGACAATACTTATTTATATGGAACATGCTCCTCCTCAAAATAATCATTAGTCATAGTCTTCAGTTTGCGAGACAACAGAATAATAGCTATCAAGTTCGGTAAGGTCATGAAACCTAAGGCTGCATCTCCGAACTTCCAGACAGCGTCCAAGCCTGCGATACCACCTAGAAATACGAAGAATACGTAGACCCAACGATAGGGTGGGATTGCTTTTGGACCAAAAAGATATTCTGTTGAGCGATCTCCGTAAAATGACCAACTAATAGCCGTTGAAAGGGCGAATAGCAGAATTGAGATCGTGATAATTTTATCTCCCCAACTGATGAGCCAACTCAAGCCTTCTTTAAATGCAAAAGATGTCAAGAGACTACTGTTCATGAGAGTTTTACCTTCGAATACACCGGCTGCAATGATCTGATCTGCCAGATGCGCATCCTCAACGCTAATACGAACAAAAAATTCTGTGTGCTGCCACGCTCCAGTTGAAATGATAGCTAATCCTGTCAGGGTACAGATCAGGATGGTGTCAATAAAGGGTCCCAACATAGCAACAGCACCTTCACGTACCGGATAGTTGGTTTTCGCCGTGGAGTGGGCAATAGCGGCACTACCTTGACCTGCTTCATTTGAATACAGACCACGTTTGATACCATGGAGCATAACCAGTAGAACACCACCACCAACACCACCCGCCATAGCTGGTGGATTGATAGCCATCTTGAAGATGAGTGCAAATGATGCTCCTAATTTATCAAAATTTGCCAGGAGAATGAGGGCGGCAGCCAGGATGTAAACCCCTGCCATGATGGGCGCTAAGTATCCCGTAACCTTACCAATACGTTTGATTCCACCGATGATAACCATTGCCACCAGAACCGCCATGATAAGTCCACTGATGATTTGTTGGATTGAAACGGCGAAGCCTTCAAAGACCACATGTTTCAACGTTAACCAATGAGTGGTACCTACGACCTGTGAAACTTCTGAATAAATTTGATCCGAAACGGTAAATGATTGGATAGCATTTCCAGTTGCCATGGAACAGATGACTGTGAAGGCAGCAAATGCTACTGCGAGCCAACGCCATTTAACACCTAAGCCATTTTCGATGGTATACATGGGCCCACCGGCTGTATCTCCATTGGCATCAATTTCTCTGTATTTCAACGCTAATGTACTTTCAGCAAATTTCAGGGTTGTTCCAAAAAAGGCAGTGATCCACATCCAGAGCAATGCACCTGGTCCACCATAGTAAATAGCGATGGCCACTCCAGCGATATTACCTATTCCAACCGTTGCTGAGAGTGCTGTAGTAAGGGCTCTGAAATGATTTAAATCGCCTTCGTCATCCGGGTTGTCGTAGATGCCCATGGTTACCTGGACACCGTGCCAGAAACGTTTTATTTGGGGAAAACCCAAGTAGACACTGATGTAAATACCTGTTCCAACCAATGCTAAGACCATGAACGGGACAGCTCGTTGAGATGGGAATGACCATATTGCGTCAAAGAAATCTACGCCAAAGGCATAGAGAAATAGTGTGATTAGCGAGAACGCAATAATACCAGCAGTAGAACGTTTCATGAATAACCCTTCTGTATTGAACGTGTGATAGAAATACTATGGCTTATTTTAAAGTTAACTGGTGATAGGGAAAGGAAAAACTTTGGCAGAAAGTGGTGTTAAATAAAAACCTTCCCCAAAAGTTTGGGGAAGGCCATGATGTTAGATCTATTTCAATAAGTTCATTTTGATGACAGATTGACCTGAGCCTGCTTTGAGAACAGCAAAGTATATTCCACTAGGCTGAAGCATACCAAGGCTATTGGTCCCGGACCAAGTTTTTTGGTAGCTTCCTGCAGATAGCTGCTCATTCACCAGACTGCTGATCCAACGACCTTGAGCATCAAATATCTCCAGACTGGCTTGAGTTGTCTGTGACAGCTGAAATAGGATACTCGTTGTCGGATTAAATGGATTGGGATAGTTACTGATTAAATGGAATACATCAGGTGCTTGTTTTGATTCGATTAGAGCACTAGGGGCAGATGAACCAAAAACCATCTTTCCCGGGCCATCTCCAACGGTGACGGTCTCATTAATAGTGCCTGTACTGCTTATAGAGAAAACCTGATCACTTGAAAAACTGGAGACCCAGGCACCTGCCACATCAGTCTCGATTGCTACATTTGAAATTCCTTGTCCGAGGTAAATTGGATTAGAAGGACCGTGTATCAGTTCCATTGGTGCTACTGTATAAGTGAAAACTTGACCTGAATCTGGGGCTGTCCAGCCTCCGGCACTAAGGTAAACTGTGCCATCCATATCTTGGCCAAAATCTCCCGGACTTCCCCCAACATTCAATGTATCCAGGGTTGTGTGTGAGTATGTGCTGATTCTAACAACCTGACCAAATTCGGACCAATAATTCCCCGTGCACAAAGTATGCAGGGTACCATCACTGGTTTCGAGTAGTTTTTGGGGATTGGTTGGTACATTAATTTGGGCCAACTCTGCATAGGTACTGCCATCATAGACATACACTTTACCTTGACCATAAGCATAAGTGCTCGCATCAAAATCCACTGAAGTAACAAATATTTCACCCTCAAGATACAATATGTCTTGGGGTGAATTACCGGTTGGAATAGTGTCTTCGATTGTAAGTGTTCTAAGGTTGATCACCGAGATTTCATTTGAATTCCAGAGGGTCACTAATAGTCTCTCATCATTTGTAAGCGTCATAGAATAAGGATTTGAGCCAGTTCCTAAATCCAGGGTATTGATGGGGGCAAAAGAGAATCGATTTAATAACTGAAGGGTAGCGTTACCTGAATTGAGGGCTAGAAGTGTATCACCCTTGAGGAGAATATCATTGGGATATAATCCCAGAGTAGCAGCATCATTTTGAACGCTTGTTCCATTCCAGTAGCTGATGGTCTCGCCGAGGGTATTGAGAACGTACAGGTCTGAGGCTAAAGAATACCCTGTAAGTAATAGGGAGAAAGTAAAGAGAGTTAGACGTTTGATGATCATTTGGATTCCTTTTGGGTTTAGAATTTAATTTCAAAATATATTTCTGAATATCTGCCAGGCATGGGAAAACGTTCCAATACTTCATACTGTTCACTTGTAAGATTATCGATTCTCATTGTGGTCAATAAAGCAAATGAACGGAACGAGTGCATGTATGAACATGTTAGATCCAATTTCTGGAACGGATCGAGCCACTTGGTGTTGGCTTCTCTTATGTAAGTACGCTTTTGTTCTCTATAGGTAAGCGAGACAAGGAGTGCTTTTATTTTAGTATCCAAATTGAGACTGGACTCGCCCAAGGGCCGGAAGGGCAGATAATTACCTTCAGAGTTTGGTCCTGGTGTTGCATTGATTGCATTCACAATACTATGATTACCGGTAATATTTATCCGATTCGCAAATAAACTAAGACCAGTGGAGAAATTTAGACCTGATACAAGAGCGGATTGTAAGTTTACCGGATAAAAACGGTTCCCATAGCCACGTTTCCAGGTGATTAGGTTCTCATATTTCTGCTCATATTTTGTGAGCGTAAACCAGGGAGCAGACCATCTCTTTAATGATATACGAAGACCCGTCTCAAAATCCTTACTATGTTCAGGCTTAAGATCTGGATTCCCTTCGGCAAAAGCACTTGAGACCCAGAACATCTGCCAGAATGAGGGCAGTTTGTAGGCTGTTCCAGTTCGTAACCAAGTGTTGAATTGCAGCAAGTCTAATTCTGTTTCATGTTTCAGGCTGATACTCCATGTATTATCCGAGTCATGGAATTCCACATCGTAGTGATGAATAGTCAGGTGAGGAGTGATCTTGGATGCTAAATCTGGAAATTGGATGACCCGATCCAAGGAGGCTGTCATTTCAACACTATTCCTCTGATGCTCACCTAATGAAAAGCGGGGGATCAGTATGTCTTTCCCAGCCAGCCAGGCATGGTTTGTTTCCAGTTTAGTCCTGATGTGCAAATTATTGTCATGAGTATAGGATGCAGTTAAACCCAAATGAATATTTTTCGAATCATATGTCTTATTGTATCCTGGGTAGATACCTGCTTCAGCCACAAGTTCCTGGTGACTCCTGTTGTAAGAGTATTCAGTAGCTAGTTGCCACGAATCCGGTTGGTAAAGAAATGAACCTGTTAATATTTGGGAGTTAAGTACCTGATTAGCTGTTGGAGTTAATTCATATGTTGGACCAGGTAAACCCATATTATTGTTATAGGAAATTCCGGTGATCTGAATCAGAGTATTACTACTGGGAGTTGATGAAATAGAGACAAAGAGGTTCTGTTTTGTAAATTGTGCATTGTCCCGTGGTATTAATTCATCCTCAAAAAGATGGGAATAATTGTTATCTGTTTTCTGGAACTTGATGGAACCTTGCCCTGTGATATTCTCTCCACTTAACTGAGTTGCATACTGATACTTCTGTGTATTAAAAGAGCCTTGGCTTAATTGGATACTATTAGCTTTTTGAACCGTTTGATCAGTGGCAATGATATTTATAACACCACCCATGGCTTGATCTCCAAATTCGGCGGACTGATTCCCAGGTGCGATCTCAATTCGTTTGATCATAGATAGTGGGATTTGTTCTATGTCGGTTTGGTTCGAAATTGTTGATCTCAGTGGAATACCATTAAGCAGGATAAGGACCTGTGAAGATAAACTCCCTCTCAATGTTATCTGAGGGCTTGATCCCGGAGTGGATCGTGAAAGTGTCACCTCGGGTAAAGTCTCGAGCAATGTAGCCACATCTCCTCGAATTGCTCTGTCATCTGCTGTTATGTCTCGAATAATGAGTTGGTTACCAGTGTGCCTGAGACTTCCATGAATGCCTTGCCCTGTTACATTAATTGATGGCAATTCGATTGATCGGGGTCGTAGTGACATATGGAGAGTAGCTGAATATCTTGGATTTAGTTGAATTAACTGCTTTCCGTGAGAGTACCCGATATGATTGAAATGGAGTTCGAAGTCCCCTGAATGACTTGGGGAGAGCTCATAGTGACCTTGCTCATCACTAATGGTAGAGATGTTTAGAATCGGAATTGAAACATGGACGTTGCTTAAGGGTTTGCCAGATTCTGCGTCCTGGATACTACCAGAGATATGAAGATTTGATGCAAGCAGGGTGTTGACAAGTATGAGGGCAATAAAAAAGCCCCGTCTTAAGTTGGGGCTGCTTAGCGAATGGTTCCTGGTGTTCAGGTAAGTCATTCCGTTCCCTTTTCTCGCGAAGGTTGGTGGAAAATAGTAGGTCTTAGCCAAGTATCCTGACTTCCGGTTCATCCTCTATTGACGCCTTCCCTCATTACGAAGTGGCCTCTGTCAATATCGTCACCGGTTACAGTAGCGCGACTGTGCTCGATTCTCACGAGCTTCCTTGCACTAAGAACTGTTTACAAAAATCGCTATTAGGTTATCCCTGGGAGGGACGTTTGTCAATTTAAAACTTTCGGTGTTTCGCAAAACTGGACATTGAGGTTCTCGAAATGTCCAAATATTGGTATATGATTACTGGAGGCTTCGAGGACCTCAGCCACCGGAAAGGTTTCTGGCTTTAGCCCAAATAAATAGGTATAGTTGTAGTGGACACTTCGAGAACCTCAGTGTCCAAAATCGTTAATACATCACAAATTTTGCGAATCGGCCGTCCAGCCCACCATTCATTAAAGGTTTCTTCCATTCAGGACGAAGACCAATATTCTTCAGGTATTTACGCTCACCGAAATAGATGTAGGCTTCACTACCGGAACATTTTTGTTTAAGCCAGTCACCCATTTCCTTGTAGAACTCAGAAAGGTCCTGACCCGGCTTGAGACGAATTCCATAAGGCGGGTTCATGATAAGTGTGACACCCTCAGTACCACTAATATCCTGGTAATCTTTACGATGGGTATAGATACCTTCACCGCCTGGTAGATGCCCCAAGTTGCGTTTGGCAACCCTGAGAGAGGCAGGATCAACATCAGAGGCCTGAATCGGTATGGAGTCCAGAGCTTGGAAATTACCATCCATAGACTTTCTCAAACGCTTCCACAATGCGGGATCATAATCTGGCAGTTTTTGGAACCCAAATTTTTTCCTGAAATAACCAGGTGAGAGTTTGGTAAGTGACATATATGCTTCAGCTGGAATTGTTCCAGATCCACACATGGGGTCTATAAGCATCTTTTCACCTGTCCACTCTGTGAGCTGGATAAGTGCAGCTGCCAGGGTCTCTTGCATGGGAGCATCTACCGTATCCAAACGGTAACCCCGGCGATGAAGAGAACTACCACTGGTATCTATACTGATGACCGCGCGGTTATTTTCAATATGCAGGTTGAACCACATATCAGGATATTTAGGATCAACATTGGGTCTGCGCTGCACTTTATCTCTAAAGCGATCAACAATGGCATCTTTCAGCTTCAACGATGCATACTGAGAATGAGTAATTTGACTATTGCTCACCTGGGCAAATATGGCGAATGTCTGATCTGGAGAAAAAATATCCTCCCAGGGAATATCCATTGCCGTCTTGTATAAGTATTTCGTACTATGGCAATCAAAGGAGAGTATGGGAGCTAAAACTCTAGTCAGTAACCTCGATCCATAATTAATCCGATACAAAGTGGCCTGGTCAGCTGAAAAGTAGAGTCCCCGAAAACGTTGTTGTATCTTTGTGGCACCAAGTTCTTGAATTTCAATTACAGCAAGTTCTTCAAGTCCACTGGCAACTTGGGCAAAATATGTGCTGGTTCTTTGATATTGGAAATCCATGCTAGTGTCCTTTCAACGGTGTCTTTGAGCAGGCAAGTTTAGTTCTTTTTGCTGCGACTTTTTGCTGTCTACGCATTTGATATAACACTAGTCGTTCAGTCGTTTCTCTTTACGCATTTCCGAAAGACGTTTGTTAGGATCTAATTCCATTTTGCGAAGTCGAATATTTTCAGGAGTAATTTCCACAAGCTCATTTTCGGAGATGAATTCGATTGATTGGTCTAATGTAAGCAGCATTGGTTTGCGCAATGTAACTGTGGCATCAGAATTAGCACTACGCATGTTGGTGAGTTTTTTCTCACGCGTGATGTTCACATCCAGATCACCAGGGCGATTGCGCTCACCAATGACCATACCAGCATAAACTGGTGTGCTAACATCAATCTGGAGTACACCACGGTCTTCCATACTCAAACTGGCATAGGCGGTTACCTTACCAGTCCGATCGGCGACTAAGGCGCCTGTCATGCGCTGAGGGATGGATCCAAACCAGTCTTCATAGCCTTCCATGATGGTGTTCATTACACCGGCCCCTTTTGTATCAGTCATAAAGGTACTGCGAAACCCGATCAAACCGCGTGATGGAATCCGGAATTCAAGATTTACCCGTCCACTACCATGATTGATAATATTTACCATCCGACCTTTGCGGGCGGAAAGTTTTTCTGACATAACACCTACAAATTCTTCCGGAATATCAAGATAAAGCATTTCTACTGGTTCTTGAGTTTTCCCATTGATCTCTTTTGTGATAACGCGTGGCTTGGAAACCATAAATTCATAGCCTTCACGTCTCATGGTCTCAATCAATACAGCCATCTGGAGTTCACCACGACCTCTTACCTCAAATGCATCAGCGCGACCTTTTAATTGTTCAATCTGGAGGGCAACATTTAAACGCGTCTCTTTCTCAAGACGAGCAAGAATGTGACGCGAGGTGAGGAATTTTCCATCCTGACCAGCGAATGGACTGGTATTCACATAAAAGATCATGGAGACCGTTGGCTCATCTACTTTGATACGAGGTAGGGGAGCTGGATCTTCAACTGATGTAATTGTGTCACCAATTGTGATATTTTCAATACCGGCAAAAGCAATGATATCACCGGCAATAACTTCGTCAACCTGCTGACGACGGAGACCCTCGAAAGTGTAGAGGGCTGAAAACTTGACATTGGGAGATTCTTTGTGCTCTCCCACCAGTAGATAATTTGTATTTACTTTTAGCTTACCATTTTTCAAACGTCCAATGGCAATCTGACCTACATAGGCATCATAATCAAGATTGGCGACCAGGAACTGGGGTACATGATCATCGTTAGCTTCAGGGCCAGGAATGTATTCCAGGATACTATCAAACAAGGGACGTAGGTCTGTAGATCCGTCTTCTAATTCATGATGTGCGATACCCTCTTTAGCAATAGTGTAAAGAATAGGGAAATCAATCTGTTCTTCGGAAGCATCTAAATCAATAAACAGGTCATAGACCTCGTCTACTACTTCGGCAATTCTTGAATCAGGTCGATCGATCTTATTGATTACCAACATGATCTTAATATTTTTCTCTAAGGCTTTTTTAACAACGAAACGAGTTTGTGGTAGGGGACCTTCACTGGCATCGACAAGTAGAATTGCGCCATCAACCAAATTGAGTCCACGCTCAACTTCACCACCAAAATCAGCGTGGCCAGGGGTGTCAATGATGTT
>CAZOBQ010000041.1:0-16933 GCA_964578155.1 uncultured Lentisphaeria bacterium | reverse complement strand
CCATATCCTACATATTGTCCATTGATCCACAGGTAGCAGGCAGATCTTACACTACCGAAATGAATGAATATGTCTCTATCTGACCATGAATCAGGTATTTCGAATGACTTTAGATAAGATCCAACCGCGTTATAATCATGAGGTACTTTTGGAGGATCTGGTGTGAATGGATATTCTTCATCCAGGTAGATGGGAACACCATAGCCCTGCATTTCCCAATTTGTGGGTACCTTAATCTTGTCCCAAGTGCTTGGTTCATTTCGCCTGTTGAAGAAATATTTCGGTCTGGATTCTGGATCCGGTGAATATTTAAATGCCCAAAAACCATTTAAGTCAACTATGTATTGACTGGCGAGCACATCCTTGCTCATTGCCAAAGATTCAGATTCCCAGGGAAACTCGACAGCAGTTTGCTCAGCCCGGTTGATATTAAGAATTGTCGGATCTTCCCAATATGTTGGTGGCAGATTTCCGGCACAGGAAATAAGTAGAGCGCTCATGATATATCCCACTAGTAGTTTTTTGATTGAATATTGACTGATCTTCATAGATTCACCTAATTAGTTAATTTCCTTACGACCTGATTTCTGAGCATATCAGCTAGTCCTTCTCTCTCACGAATAACAGTTACATCAGGGCCATCCAACAACACTTCAGCTGGACGAGGACGTGAATTATACTGGGAGGACATACTGAAGCCGTATGCACCTGCATCTTTTATCGCCAGGATATCTCCTTCCCTAAGCTTCGGTATGCGTCTTCCTTTTGCGAAATTGTCCACCTCACAGAGATTTCCTACAACAGTATATTGCTCAAGTTCAGCATTAGGGTTACTCAAATTCTCAATAGTATGATGAGAGTCATAGAACATGGGTCTAATGAGGTGATTAAAACCAGAATCCACTCCTGCAAATTGGACATCTCCATTTTGCTTCAGGATGGTAGTCTCCACATATAGTGTTCCTGCCTCTCCCACCAGAAAACGACCAGGTTCAAAACGTAGGTGTAGATCTACGCCACTTGGATGTTTGAAACTAGCCAGCATTTGGGCAAGACTTTCTCCGACTACTTTGATATCAGTAGCTTCCTGTTTTCTGGGTTTAGGATTCAAACCACCACCGAAATCCAGATACTGAATATTTTCAAATCGTTTCGCAGCTTCAAACATCAATTCAGCACTTTTAAGCAGGATCTCATGTTGCATAATCACGTGACTCGAGTGAATGTGGATTCCCTCCACATGGATACCAAACTGTTCTACGATCTTCAGTATTTCATCAAGTTTAGCATATGGAATTCCAAATTTTGATTCTTCATACCAGCTCGCGTTACTTTGATCTTCAAGGGCTATATTTGGGTTAAATCGTATGCAACAGGGATAATTTGAACCAAAGCGCTCCCCGAATTTCCTGAGATTACTTAGATTTTCGATGTTGATACCAGTTCCCAGTTCAACAGCTTCCTCAATTTCACTGAAGTGGATCACATTTGGGGTGAAAATGATGTCTTCAGGCTCAAAACCTGCCTTTAAACCCATCTGAATTTCAAACAGGGAGACTGTATCCAAGCCAAGTCCCAACTCACTCATTAGGCGGAGAATAGCAAGATTCGAAAGAGCTTTCATGGCGTAGAATATCTTTGACCTCCCTTTGGGGAGATTTTGCATCAATTGTTCATACCGCTCACGTATGAGTCTGGCGTCATATACGTAGCAGGGTGTGCCAACGGATTCAAGTATTTGTTCAATTTTCATTGTAGATCAGTCGGTTACATTTCCCAAAGCATCATGAGTAGATGGGCAGCGGACCATGAGAAATGATTTACTTTCATTCCCTCGCCTGTCTCGGGATTGTAATTCTCTCTGATTGGTCCTTGAGCGCCTTTCAAGCCTTCACTTCGATCGATGATCTGCTTTGTGAACCGGAGCGCATCTTCCTCGTATCCATATCTCCTTAGGCCAGAAATACCAAAAAAGGCTTGATCGAGCCACACAGGTCCTCTCCAATATCCACTCAAATATGCCGGATTACTCTTTGATACAGTCGGGAAAGGGATGTATGTGGAAAAATGCTGAGGGTCTAATACAATTTCTCTGACTGCGATCGCCTGCTTGGCACTGGCAACACCTGTCCATAGTGGGATCCAGCCCTGTGGACCATAAACCCCAATAAAGGATTTGTCATCTATCCCAATATCATAGAAGAATCCGCTTTCTAGATCGAACATGTCGGACTGAATTCTTAATTTCAATTCATCTGCATCCATTCGGAATTTCTTAGCTATCTGTTTTTCACCGACCAGGTCACTCAGTCTAGCAAGATAGATCTTTTCTAGATACAAGTAGGAGTTCAGATCAACAGATTCCTGATCGAGCGACCATGCGTATGAATTATTTTGTACAACTTTGGAAGAATCATAGTGAATACCATCATCAACTCCACTTTCCCACTTTGCTGCAACCAGTGTTCCGTCCGTGCAGCCATATTCACATAATCCGTCCTGATCATGATCACGATTTACGTACCACCATTTGTGGTATTTAATAAGTTTAGGGTAGATCCCTTTAACAAACTCAAGATTTTCTGACTGATCGTATAGTTCCGATACTGCCCAGGCCGCTAATGGTGGCTTTGTATTCCTCCAATTATTCTCCGTGCTATCGGCATAGATGCAGTCAGCAATCATACCATATTCATCTTGAAAATCAAACATTGTCAAAATCTGATCTTCAGCAATATCTGGAGCAAATCTGGAGAGAGCTATGACATGTTTCCACGAGTCCCAACCCCAGAATCCATTGAAATACCATACTGCAGCGGATGGGAAGAGTCCACCATGTCGCAGTGCTCCTCTTGGGGCTCGCCAATTCAGCATCAGTGTTTGGAGAGCTTTTACCGCAACCTTTTGATACTCTGGATCTTTTAATAAGTCAGTTTCTTGGGCAAGAATTGCGTCCACATAACTGTTCCAACGAGATTCGTTTTGAGTAAAGTTGTTATTAACATAGGTATTTAAATTTGGACCAGAAACAGTGTCCACCTTGTTTGATCGATCTTGCATCTGCGAATAGGTCAGTATGACATTTTCCGTATACACAGCTCCTGACTCAAGCAGGTGAACTTTTTTTTCAGACAATCTATAACTCTTCGTATCAGGTTTATCTGCCGTGTATTCTGAGTTCTCGTCAAATTTTAATGTATAGACATCCGAACTGGACTTAATGCTTGCTGTTACTTGAGAATTGCTCGCAGAAATTTCGACTTCCTCCATCCAGACACTACCTGTCCAATCCTTCTTGATGTAGGTGCTACTTTCAGAAAGGTTTTTAATTTGCACTCTGATCAATGCTGTATTGGCATCAGCGAAACAAAGGTCTTGTGTAACTCCAATGCTCTCATTTCTGGATTCTATCCTGATTAGACCGGGGTAATAAGAAGACTTTACTTGCATTGTTTCTGTGGCGCTGAATTTTTCTCCATTTGAAGATTCGAATATTTCTAGATTTGCATAGGATGTTGCCAACCAGGAACCGTGGGATAGTAAAAAGGGGCCTACAAATCCAACTCCGTTGTTTACCTTTTCTTGAGTTTTTGGTAATGCAAAGCCAAACCATGCACCCTGATCAGAGAAGAAAAATGTATCAAAATCATGAATGTGAGCTGGAGTGCCTTCAATATTCAGCACATTAGAAAATTCGTTCCTCGATCTTTCGCTTTTCTGCTCTTTAGGCGAGGGAGAACACCCTAAAATACTGTGAACAATAATCAAAATCATTATTAGCTGCATAGCCGCCATTGTCTGACTCTTTGTACGTAAATTCATACTCTCCACCTTCACCGTGACTACGGAATATTCAGATGCATGATTGAGGCTATTAGACGCTCCAGATTCACCGTGCACTTCAAATCAATCGGTCAAAAGTTAGCTGAAATAGAAATCCTATTAACCGGTGAAAAATCCCCAGCTTCGCTCATGGCATAGCTAATATGGGTAGCAAGATTGCCGAGAGAAATATTTACGCCACCACCCAGGGAAAAGCCTTCGGAATCATAATTAAATTTATATCCAGTGCGTAGAAAAAACATATCGTTTAGCCCATATTCCAAGCCCAGGTGTACACGCTCCGTGTAGTCTCTTGGATGAACGGCATCTAGAGCAAGGAGCAAGGTCTGGTTCTTTGATATCCCCAGGACATCAAAAACATCCGCTGCTAACCCGATTGTAAAAGTAATGGGCAATTCAAAACTGTATTGCTCATAAATCATCTCCTGACTAAAATTCCGAATACTCATTCCGAAACGAAAGCTACTCTCATTAGGATAAAAAATGGTTCCAAAATCCCAAACAAATCCATTTGTTTCATTCGATTTCTTTTCACCTTCTACCTGATTCTCACCTAATTTCTGGCTTGCATAACGCATATGCCCACCCAGGGAAAACTTATCTGTGAGACTCTTCGCGTAGGCAATTCCAATAGCGCTCGCGGCAACATTCACACTTCCTGTTTCAATAAAACCAAATTCGTTCTCCGCTACCTGTGTACCGATTATTTCGCCATAATCAGCTGTTTGATAAGAGAATCCAAAAGTACCTAGATTACTGAATTGTTTTGATACTCCTACAGTGATGTAGGAGATATCTGCTAGCCACTGCGTGTGATTACTAAATACATCCATCCCCATATTTTGCCTTGCAAGCCCAGCAGGATTATAAAACATATTTTCTGCCCCTAGCCCGGCGAGAGTCACAGCTCCTCCCATGGCTGCAGCTCGTGCATTCGCGTCGATCTTCAGGAACTGATACCCAGTTTGTCCAACCTTTTTCAACTCTGCCTGCATCGGCTGGAAAGCGATTAGAAAGAGCAGTCCATAGAGCAGGATTCTTGTATTCAATCTGTTCATCTTCTTCTCCATTCCTAAACCACGCTACCGTACGATCACGAATTTGACCATGGCTGAATTTCCAGTGCTGTTATCTGTAACATGAGCGATGTAGATTCCACTCGCGAGGCGTTGTCCGCTCTCTGTTACTGTATGAAGGTTTTCCACATTTCCACCCCAATGTTCAGCTCCAGATTCGTCAGTATGTTCTAACACCTTTACCAGGTCACCGCTTTCTGTGTAGATCTTTATTGTCGCCAATGCTGGCAATCCCTTAAATACAACCTTTTCTTCTTCTCCTGGCCAATTGTTGCCAGAGAGATTCAGCGGGTTCGGCACCACACGAATATTCGAAAGTGTCAGCCCCGGTGGTTCGGTTCGATACACAGCTGCAGTTGTTCTATTTATGTTCCAACCTGACTCCAAGCTACGGATGCCACCATGGGGGCTCTGATCATTACTCAAGCCATCATCAAATGCTGTGACATAATAAAAGTATCCAACACCTGGAATTGCGGATGTATCTCTATATTGGTGCGTAACAGGAACTCCACTACTGCCACCACAAGTAAAGATTCGAACAAAGCTCGTATCTGGATGACTGCGATAAACACTATATCCATAGAAATCATCATCCAGTTCACTCTCGTTGCCCCAATTCACTTCGATATAATCTGGCCGTCCAATTACATCCACACTAGGAGGACGTGGTGGAACGGGTAGCTCATAGTCCTTTTGGACAGCAAACTGTGCGGCCCAAGCATTCCTAAAAAGCGAATCCTTTCCCGTTGAGACCCATACATCTTTGGCCCAATCATTCATATCACTGTATAAATCTGGGTTATCTGTGAAAGGTGGAGGAAGATTATCTGCTCCTCCCCAAGTTGCGGTGCCCTGCGCCCAGGCCTCACCAACGCTTTGACCCTGCTCCGGGCTCATACTGCCCACAACCAGAGCAAAAACAAATCGGATAGACTCACCAGGTGCCAGATTATAGGGGCCCATTGAGGCGTGGGTAACAGCTCGCCACAACCACCAAGGAGACTCGTCGGGGAACTTAAGGCCCTGTTCGTCCATTCGTTCACTGTGCTTGGTGCCGGGATACACATCCGCAGTCTGATAGGGGAGATTATATGGAGCATTCCCAAAGCCGTTTTCTAGGACATCATAAACTTTAGCGATGTCGCTGGGACTGTAATTAGCTGCCTCGAATTTTAGGTATTTTATTTCCACAGTATTCACACCAGTGACTGAAGGTTGAGTCCAGTCATCGTTCTTGTCGGAGGGCGAAGTATCAACATGAAGTATAGCTTCACCAACATGGAAGGCTGAATTAAGAAAATCACTACCTGCATCTGGACCACCATAATCATCATATTCGCTTTTGGAACTTCTTGCTGGATACCCATACATCATACGCAGTGTGTCACCAAGTCGTTCACCATAAGTAGAATACCATGGCTCTCCCCTACCTGGTGCATAAAAATGATTCATGCGCATGAAGTAGAGATTGTCCAAAGTCTGATTCGGGAGTTCGATCTGTTCATCTATATCTACATTGCCAGTATTGGTAAAGGTCCAGTCATAAATAATAAAATCGTCATAATCCGGACTACTCCAAACAAGCGCCCGCTGATCCAGTGTTAAACCAATGATTGTGTTTACCTTACTTTCAAACATCATATCAGCGGTTCCTGGGATATAATCAGGGTCAACAAAGTCCCCGGAGAGCGGAAATGCATCGCTTAATATTTCGCCGTTCACCTTAACGACTGGAGGCTCATGTCTCACATAGCGACGTAGGGTTAACCCATCCTCATCTGGAATAGGAAACGTATTGTTGATCTCGTTGGCACCCGCTGTTGCAGGTCCCACAACTCGATGGTTCCACAAATTTCCATTCTCATCCGTCCAGTCCTTTACTCCTAGATGCCAACCTGCGTTATAAATCAACGGGGTCCAGTAGTCGTCGTAGTAATAATAAGCGGATCGACTTCCAGCTAGCTGATCCTGATCGGTATTGTCAACTACCTTCACCTCTATATTGCCAATTCGTGCCCATTTGAACGTACCAGCACACAAACTGGAAAAGCTCAAAAAGCCTAACAGGACGATTAGTAACAGATGTATTTTTCTTGATCTCTTCATCATTGTCCCTGCTCCCTTAAAAATTGGCCCGAATACCAAAGGTTAACCTTCTCGGATTCAGGTCCATAAGAAATGTCCGGTTCGGCATGTTGATGTAGTCTTTATCATTGTCCTTTATGTCACCTATACGATCATCTCCGGACTCAAATCCAGCATCCTGATATATTTGTCCTTCGTACATTGGGAGATGCAAGCTGTACATATAATCTCGAAAATCATCGCCACCATCGAATGCGGCCATGCTCATGTATTCCAGTCCGAGAAAGTTTTTAACATCGAGGAATGCACTAACTCTCGTATTCGAAACTTTAAAACCTTTTGTAAGGCGCAAGTCAGAGTCAAATCTGTCCTTCAATTGAACATTGGAAGATAACTTAAAGGTTTCTAGTGGATCCCACGTCATATACTCTACTGCTTTCCATTTCAGAAGTACAGACAATTGCAGATCCTTGAATATCCGATGACCAAATAGGCTTGGACCAAAATAGTCAGGAGTACGGAAACTTACATTTGCTCGCGAAACTGGGCGAGCCAGAGGTTTTTCCTGTAAAGGGTTCTGAGCACTGTATCGGGCATCTGATCTGGGATCTTCATAGTATGCTTGACGCCCGAAATACCCAGAGGTTCTAATAACATAATCGAAATTTACCCAACCTGTCACCCAATCCCCACTACGCTTCTCCAGACGCATTTCAAAACCACGTATATCCTCATAATTCGAGTTTTCCACCGTCTGGTAGTTCACACTACCGTCGAGACTGATGTAGCGCACATATCCTGTTTGATTCGCCACATCCTTGTAATAGCCAGAGGTATGGAGAAGAATGGAATTGCTAAGGACATATTCCACGCCCAGTTCATACGCCGTGGTTCTGGGAATGTCCATAGAGGGATTACCTAGAAAAGTTATGCCCTCATAGAAAGTGCCATACCCAATTTCGTACATATCAAGACTGCTTGGCATGGAGTAGAAGTGACCATAATTAAAAAATAGTTTGGCTTTCTCAGAAAGAGGATGACTCACACCAAGCCGGGGTGAGAGCTTAATGCGTCCCTTGGCTGGCTCAGTTGAAACAGTTTCCTCAAAAGTGCCCTTCTTAGAGGAAGAGAGGTTCGTATTATAAGGATCGACAGTATACCAATCTTTATTAGGTTCATTCATATCCAGCCGAAGTCCCATGTTTGCGATGAGTCCTTCGATCTCGACTTTGTCTTGTAAGTAAGCCCCAATTCTTAAAGGATAACTGCTAGATTTAGCTCGCCAGTTATTCGGGGGTGCATAGTCATAGCTGGTAGAATAGTCGCTGTCCATCTCGTCATAATTAATCTCAAATCCTGTTTTGAATTCATGACGCTTGGTCAACTGGCTCGTAAGATCGAACTTGACATTCATGTTACTTGTTGTGGTTTGATCTCTTGCCACGCCTCCTAAAGAGGCAAACACCATATTGTCCCCACTGGGAGTATAGCGGTCATCGACAATAAATCCATAAGGGGCTTCATCAACAGCTTGTGTTCCAAAATAACGTTGAATCGTTGTGTCCCGCATAGCTCGAGGCCCAGATGCTCGGTTTTTAATTCGAGTGTTAGATATTCGCACACTGTAAAATGTTTGCTGATTTAGGACATAATCCAAGCTGAGTCCAAACATATTCCTATAAATATCGAAGGGACTTAAAGCTTCAGGCCAATAAAGAGAGGCACCACCACCATTGGCATAAGCGTCACTATTGACCATATAGTGGTTAAAAATGCTAGTCGCTGAATTCAGATAATAATTAAATCCTGCACCCTCGGAATCTTGTGTAACTGTGTTAATCTCACCATAAAGAGCTTCTAATTTCAGCTTCATCTTTTCCATCGGTCTGAAGACTAGTTTTAGCTGACTGTTTGATTCCCGGAAATAATCCCGGCTTGTGGGGAGGGCAAACATCTCCACTCGACTATGGTGACTAGCAAAGAAATTCATGTCCCATAATCGCCTTGTAAGGAATGGGACTGGGCCACTGAAAGAAATGTCTATGTTGTAATCTGGCTTATGGCCATACTTCCCCTCACTCTGTCCAAATTCTTCGGAGCCCTCTACACGGTGATACCAGAGAAATAAATCTCTGGCTTCCCGTGGGGTCATGTCGTTGTTGGGATTCGAGTCACTAAGTGTACGATTAGAAATAGAGTTCCAGCCCTCAAAATACGGATAGCTCGCCTGCTCCTCTTCACTCCAGCCTCCATCTTTAGTCCCCGTCCACATCACCAAGGGATCCATAAAGGGCTTGATGTAATAATTATTTGGGTCGAACAGACTACTACCGCCGTGTTTTAGTCCCGGTGGGTTAATCTGAAAATCTATTGAGCCACCGTACTTATCTGGTGAACCGTCCTTTGTGACCACATTAATGAGGCCCGAACGGATATTCCCATATTCTGCATTAAAACCACCTTTGATCACATTTATCTGATCTATGGCAGAAAGATTCACCATCATTATGGGTTCATTACTTCTGTTATCGATAATCGACAATCCATCAACCATGAGAGCGGTCTGATCGAAACCACCACCACGCAATCTGTCATCATCAAAACCAGCTTCGAGATCCAGGTAATCTTTTACATCCCTAACTACCGGCACGGATGCCATATCTTCGCCTGAAACACTGAGCTCGCTGGCAGAGCGGTCCATAACGATAATCTTCCTATCAGCGACAACAACAATTTCAGCTCCCTCGAGAACTGTTGTACTTAAGTCGAAGTCAACCTTAACCGTATGATCAACAATAACATATACACCTGTCCTCGTAATTGATTGATAGCCAATCATAGAGGATGTGATTTCATATTCTCCGGGTGGAACATTCGTGATATAGTAATCACCTTCAAAATCGGTCTGTGCACCTAAATTGGTGCCATCGATCACAATATTAACTCCTGGCAATCCACCTCCGCTTTCCGCATCAACTACACTTCCAGATATTTTGCCAGTTATACCTGCCAGTAGAGAGCTCTGCATGCTGATGAGCAATATCCAGGACATCAGGACTGTCGGTAAATTTTGCATCGATTTACGACGGTTTAAATATTTCATTCGTCACGCCTTTCTCAAGATGATACAGATATTGACTAAATGCCGTCTCTGTGCGGACGGGGCTGAATTCAAGAAGTGATTGCAATCAGGGCTTCCAATAAGGAAGCCCTGATCGTCTTAAAATGGAATCCTTACCACCGATATCTTGGTGTAGCAGTATCTCCATAACCTTCACCAAGGTAATATGTCCAGATTTGGTTACCCTGATTTCCTTGTGTGATAACTATGGTATCACCATGGAATGTTGCCTTATTTGGGTTTTCAGTAGGAAGATCAATGAGTTCTTCGACCGTTCCACTAGGCGTAACACGCACTAACATCGTGGCGCCCCAACCATCCATCAGATAGACATTACCAAAACTATCAACAGCCAATCCACTCGGTGTGTAAGCCTCAGTTTTTAGGATAGTTTCTATACTACTGGTAGCAATAGTGTCTTGAGTTGATGCATCTGGAAGTGGTGCGCGGTACAGACCATTATTTCCGGAATCACTTTTTGTATACCAGTACACATAACCTTGATTCAAGCGGGTTGGAGATCCCCAGCCTTGATCTGAAAGGATTTGAATGACACTGCCATCAGAATTACGACGCCAGAATCCACCATCAGCTGTACCGACATAGAGATTTTCATCTGCATCAAAGTCTAAGCAGAAAGGATTGTCGATATCTGTATCAGGTACATATGTCACGCCATCACCACCAGTCGCCAGAGGGATTCTCATCACACCAAAAGTTCCCCATACAACTGCTGCATACAGGTAATCATCTGGTCCAACTATCATCTCACCCTCACCCCAAGTGGTTTGTCCCCAATATCTCTGATTACCATTTGGACCGATAATATAGATTTCGCCTGGATCCTGACCACGTGCGTAAAGTTTACCCTCTCCGTCAAAGGCGATCCCACCCTTGGTTTTTGGTAAGCCTTCCACGGAATCTACATTAAATATTGGCTTGACTGACAATTCCAGACTGTCACTGGCCAAATCTGATGCAAGGTTACGTACTGACACGTAAGCGTCAATTGTTTCACCGCTGAGACTCATCGTCGGCACGGTAAATGTTAGAGTTGTTTCTGTCACAGAACTGGGGGTAGCAGATTCAGTGACTGTGGCAGTTTTACCTGCGAGTTCAACCAGATTCATATTCAGGACTGAGTTAAAATCAGAGCCCGTAATTGTGACAGGCTCTCCTGAATACGCGCTAGCAGTTGATAGGCTTGTTACTACAGGTGCTACGGGTACATCCTCTGGGTCTTCCTCTTCACAATACGTAAAGAGAAAAACAACAGGGATGAGTACCAAGATAAATAGTAGCTTCATTCTCATTTTGTTTCTCCTTGTTTGGAATTATTCCTGATACGTGTGTCCTTTAAGGTCTTCCACCTTGCCAAACCTGTATCAAGTACACAAATTTGGTTATGCAATCGTTTGCATAAATGATAATTAATGAGAATACGCTTGTCAATATTTTATTTAGTATCAACAGATATTTTTAATGTAACTATAAGCAATGAAGTGCTATACTATTGTTATATATGGATTTCTCTAGCTTTTTTAATTCTCTGAGTGAGTTGTTCTTCCATATCCAAAGTAACCACTACCCTACTCATGAGCTCACGAACACGATGTTCCTGCCGCTTGGAGTGAATTTGCGAAAGTTTCCCCAGATGCCAGCTTAGCATTCCATGGGCAGCCCATCCAATATAAGTGGGAAGCGCATTCCATTCTTCTGGCGTTAGTTGGCGAATCTGAGTGTAAGCAATAAGGAGAGATTCAAGATAGGTGATTGATAAACGATTATCCGGAAAACAAAATCCGTTGATTGTCATGGCCAGATCAAAGAGTAACTCATCCCAACATGCTTCTTCAAAATCTATGATCCCCAATAACTCACTACCATTGTAAAGTGTGTTATCAGGAAAAATATCAGCATGTACCAATCCTTTGGGTAAACCAAGCTCGATGTGCCTACTGTAGTGCTTTGTTTGCAGAACAAAATATTCGTAAATATCTGGATATTGATTTGGGGCCGATGATAGTGAAGCAGCTAATTGATTACAGCCTGTAATATTGATAGTATTTTTTCGCCTAAAATGGTCGGGTGGGACAAATATACTGAGTTTTCCTACTGCCTCTCCGACAGCTGTAGCTTCGGCGACACCCAAGCGGGGTCGCCTACCGCTGATAAATTCGTACAGTACAATAAAACCAGTGTCCATTTGGGTGATATATTCGCCATCAATCCCGATTATAGGATATGCTGTAGGAAAATTGATCATCTTAAGATTATTAAGTATCTCTATTTCCTGACCGAGATCTTCAATCCCCTTTTCAAGAACCCATCTAAACAAGAAAGTTCCCAGGTCTGTTTCCAGGCGATAACTACGATTGGCATAGCCGGGGGATAATTCATCAATCGCTATGAATTTGCCAATATCATAGCCCTTAAGAATTTGAATAATGAGGTCGTGATCAAGTTTTTGTTCCATAGGATAAATTATATATCCAATCTGCTATGATATCAATTGTAATTCTTAAGAATCCAGAAATATCATTTAACACGAATCACAATTATTCTGAGTAAGGATATCACATATTCGCGCACTCAAATTCAAACCGACCAATATCTACTTGATATAAAACTAACAATAGATCGCAAAATGGAGATGATAAGCTCCTTATAGTTAATAAATCCCTCAGCCTTGTCGCAAAAACTTCGATGGCCGGAAGCGTACTCGATGAGCAACCATCTTCATCGGTGCCTTTTATACGAATATTTCCCTCTAATATTTTGACACAATTTCCGTAACCTACTGACTATCAGAGATATATTCAGGACTTAAAATCCCTCGCCCTAAACAGGCGTGCCGGTTCGATTCCGGCCCCGGGTACTACCCTACAACTAGTCTCAAATATGTTAGAGATCGTCAATTATGATACTTTGATTTTAAGACGGGTTTCGAGACTCTGTTTATTAGGTTCGCTAGGGGTTGATAGTGTTCAGGAATTTAGTCTCATAAACGTGGATTTTTGGTACAACGATTTGACAATTATCGGTATATAACCGAATATTCATTTCATATACTTTATTAAGCCTAATTATGCATAATGATTATAAATAAAATATAGACCTCCCATAACAATCATGAGCCCTAATACTCTTTTAATATAAAGTGGTGTCTTATTGTTCTCCGACTACTGCATAAATCGTATGATTATGGAAGACATGCTATTATTAACAACAATAACTGCAGTATGTTTTACTCCGAAAGCTCCGATCATCATAATAGCCTTTATCATTGAATCATCTGCAATTTGATAAACTGTAGCCAATACAGGCGCTAAGAATGCAAAGGTGCAAGGTCCCAATCCAATACCAAAGATTAAGCCCAATAGAAAAGCCCCCAGAAATCCTGCGCGTTCCACTTTCATATTCACTTGCCCAAGCGAATTCAGGCTAAGCAAATCCATCATGTAAAGGCCAAACATAACTAAAAGTCCAGCCACTAACCAAGTCCCCCATGCACCAACGTCACCAATAAGGCGACCCATGGATGCTGTCACTAAACCGATAACAGCAATGGTCAGAAGTACCCCCCCAGCGAAACTCAGTGATAGGATGAGACTGCGCTTTCCTGATGTTTCATTTTGTTTTGCTATATAGCCAATGATAAGTGGAATACTGGTGAGATGACAGGGACTAAGGATAATGCTAAGAATACCCCATAAACCGGCTGCAGATACAGCAATCCAAAATCGTCCAGCAACAGCGTTGGTCAATATTTCAAAGAGTTCAGTCATTATTCCGGGTTATTCACTTTTACAGTGAGTCCTTGGCTTTGAAGAAATGCATCTATGTCGGTTTCAGGGAAAAACCCCTCATGCCGCATGAGTTCGGCTCCATTGATATCCAGGAAAACCTGGGTAGGAATCAAACGGATTTTATATTGCTCAGCGAAATGTTTTTGATCAGACTTCCAAACATCGTAAAAGACAATATCGATCTGATCACCGTACTTAGCCTCAATAGATTCCATTACTGGCTGCATCTGCTTGCAAGGAATACACTTAACCGACCCAAGCTCCACAAAAGTAACTTTAGCCTTAGTTATTTCTGAATAAGATGCCACAGGCTTCGGCGAATCCTGTGCGTCAACAGAACAGCCCATAATAAGTATTGCAGCCACTATACCTGTCATTGATCTCCCCCAATGCATGCTATCCTCCTAAAAGCCATTCAAGTAATTGTTTGTCCCGTGGAATTGCACCAGCACTTTTTACTTCCTCATCGATGATAAGACCTGGTGTCATCATAATTCCATAATCCAGCATCTTATTGAGATCAGTAACTTTTTCCACGACGACGTCTTGAATCTGATTTTGTTCGATCATCTCTTTTACTCTACGCTCAAGTTGGTTGCATTTGGCACAGCCCGAACCCAATATCTTGACATTCATTCAATTTCTCCTTTCGATCAAATCCCAACAGGGAAGGTATCAATTCATTTTGTATGTGATTCATCTCTCACTATTTCCTAGCCAGGATTAATTCCACCGTAGATAATCCCTGCAAGTGTTGAGAGTATTATGACTAAGAGGATATAGATCGCAGTTTTCTTGTTCCCCAGTACCCCTCGAATAACCAGCATATTGGGTAATGATAGCGCAGGTCCAGCTAATAGCAGAGCGAGTGCAGGACCATTCCCCATTCCATTACTCATTAAACCTTGCAGGATAGGAATCTCAGTAAGGGTGGCAAAATACATGAATGCCCCTATCACAGAAGCTACAAGATTGGCGCCAATAGAATTACCCCCCACCGAATGACTAATCCAATGCTCTGGGATGATACCGCCACCTGATTCAGGTGCGCCCAGTAAAAACCCAGCGACAAACACACCCATTACCAATAATGGTAGTATCTGCTTTGCGAATCCCCAAGTTTCATTCATCCACTCCCCAGGTTCACCCCCTTTGAGGCTGAGCATTAAGCTGAGCAAAAAGATTGCGATTATGAATCCAAATAGAGACGATCCAGAGAAGATGCTTACAGCTGATACTAAAGCGGCGGACAGTAATACTGCTATCCAGCTAATATTAAGAATAACGACTAGGCTTGCCGCTAGACCAAGCCCCCAGAGCCCCGTGATTATCCATTTGTACTGATAAATCCATGCCGAGATACTATCTGGATTCTCAGATGGTCCCCAGGTTGCTGAGATCAGGATTAACACAAGGATCACAAAGTGGGTAATAGTTTGCCATAGGGGTCTCTCATTGTCCGATGGATTAACAGGAAGTTCGGTCGTAGTGCTAGAAGATTCCTCACCACGAAAAATGAAGTGCATTGATAGCCCGATGATGATACTAAAAAGTACTGCACCAATAACGCGAGCAATGCCCAACTCAAAACCGAGTACCTTCGCTGTAAGTATTATTGCCATGATATTAACGGCCGGACCTGAATAAAGAAAAGCTGTGGCTGGGCCCAAGCCCGCTCCTCGTTTGTAGATTCCAGTAAATAATGGCAAAACGGTACACGAACATACGGCTAAAATTGACCCCGAAACAGAAGCAATGGAGTATGACACCCATTTCTTAGCCGCTGATCCTAAATATTTGATGACCGTATTCTGACTCACAAAAACAGCGATAGTTCCTGCAATAAAAAAGGCGGGTATCAGACACAGAAGCACATGTTCCCGGGCATACCATTTTGCTAGTTCTAGAGAGGATTGGAGACTTTCCTGAAATACTAGATTGTCCAAGGGTAGAAAATAAATGACTATAAAAACTGCAATACCCCAGAAGAGCTGTTTCCATTCATTACGAAAATCCATGAGAAGTTGTCCTCGTCTTCAGTTAATCTGAAGCACAGATGATGGTGCGATCTACTGCCTTAACTGCTTCCCTATCCTGTTTGATCGTTACATCATCAGTAAGCCAATTGTCTAATTGGGGAAGAATTGTATTAATATGTTCAGACTCGGTTGAGGTAGCCAGGCGGTAGTTTACCCAGCGGCCATCCTTTTGATCAATAATCAGATTCGTATTTCGGAGAATAGATAAATGCTTTGATACTGTTGAGTTTGCAAGTTTAAGAATATCCACCATCTCGCAGACGCATAATGGTTTCTCTTTTAGCATGAATAGAATACGCACTCTACTCTGGTCAGAAAGTGCTTTATAGATATTTGAGACCTGTCGCATATTTCCCCTATTTCGTTATCTGGCGAAATATACTAATGGCTATCTCAATCACAAGAATTGTATTTTGCGTACCCTGCTTAATACACTTAAAGTTTTGCGCATCTGGGGTACAGAAGTGGCCATTGAGGACAAACTCATATCCTGCACTACATGGCTCCCTTTATTAGAACGCAATATGTCTCAAAAATGGTGTCTCAATATTAGGGGGTAATTTAGGAGTCTCAAAAACGGCTGTTAATGAAACCAGATATTGAAGTAAAAGAAAGCCTTAGATCCCACACATCCAAATCTCAGACCAGCAACATTTTTTGGCAGCTATAACCGGCTAGACTTCAGAGTCCCCCATTGCCGCCAGGGCTTCATAATGAACAGCCTTGTGGTTCCATCGACTGAGGACTTCTTGAGCAGCATCCGGCATAGAAGCCCTTTCATAATCCTCACCTTGGAAGTCAATGACGCTCTGGAGCGAGTTAGGCGCAGTGACTATTACTCCATTTATAATTTTTCAGCTACAACAATGCAGTAGGCGGGTTCAATACCAAGTTTTTCACCAAACTGAATATATTCAGTCATTCTTAATCCAACTTCATTCAAATATGACTCTACTG
>CAZOBQ010000040.1:0-17111 GCA_964578155.1 uncultured Lentisphaeria bacterium | reverse complement strand
TAGATTTTAATGCCGCAAATCAACAAGCAGCTCTGACCTATATTTCAACACTTAATGCAAGCGGTTCTACCAACATTTCTGGTGCTTTCGGGACAGCAATCCCGCAATTCTCAGCCTCCAATGATAGTACAGCGAACATCATTATATTTTTTACTGATGGTGAAGCAACATCAGGTATCACTGACACTCAGGGAATCCTTAATCATGTCCGCGACCTCATGCTTACAAATGAGTCAGATATCATGGTGTTTTCATTTGGGATAGGCGCATATATAAATGAACAGCTATTGACTTTATTATCTACCCAGAACAATGGACTTGCTGAATTCCTGGGTAGCGATGAGTTAGAAGATCGAATTACCGATTTTTATCTGAGAATCAAAAACCCGGTCCTATTGAATACATCAATGACCTTTTCACCCCAGGTCATCAGCGAAGCTTTCCCTTATCCCTTACCAAGCTTATATCAGGGTCAACAAATGATCGTTGCCGGTCGTTATAATGAGGCTGTACCTGTGGATATCACTCTGGCTGGTCATGCTTTTGGTCAACCGGTTTCATATACCTACCCCTTAGCATTATCTGATAGTGCCAATGTGAATTATCAATTTTTGCCAAAAATATGGGCTAAGAAAAAGATCGAGAACTTACTCATTCAATATTACGCTCTTTTTCCGGAGTCAGCTGAAGCACTGGCCTTACGTGACGAGATCATTACCTTAAGTGTCGATTATAGTGTAATGACACCATTTACCAGTTTTAGTGTTGATCCTAATGATCCTGGTACTCCAATCGTCGAAGTAATAGAGTTTGCTGAGGATAGTCAACCCACTGATTTCCAGCTCATGGGTAATTATCCCAATCCTTTTAATGCCAGCACAAATATCCTATTCCGCATTAACTCAGACTTCTCGGGGATTGTCTCGGTAAATATCTATAACTCTTTGGGTCAACTGGTACGGACGATCTATAAGCTAGTTTCCCACTCCGGGGAATATGAGCTGTATTGGGACGGACTCATGAGTAATGGCCAGGAAGCACCCTCAGGTATCTATTTTTATGCAGTGGATTTTGGTGATGCCATTCTGGGTGGGAGAATGACGCTATTAAAGTAGAGTGTTCAACAGATTTGATTCTTTGGACTAAAATAGTGGTAGACAGAGGAGTGATACACTAACGGTATAAGCACTGCTAGATGGAGTTACTTATGTGCAAAGGCTTATTATGAAACAAGGTTGCTTCTTTCGAGTTGTAGTAATTGTTATGTCAATGAGTATGGCTCAAGTCTTCTCTCAAGCAGCGATCGTGTCAGTCACTCCAGGTCACAACTCATTAAATGCAGAATTTGAGCCAATGATTAATATTTCATTCTCAGATTCGATGGATACATCAACACTTACCAATAACTCTGCCACGACATATGGTTCCCAGAGTGGCTATCATTCGATTGAAACTATCAGCTGGAATAGTTCAGGCGATATTGTCACAATAATTCCAGGAACCATATTCCGAGCAGGTGAAATTGTTGATGTTTCCCTAAACACAGACATTCTTGATATCCACGGAAATCCAATCCCCAACTTTAGTTGGCAATTCACTGTTAAAGTAGATGGTGGGCTATTATCGTTTACAAACAAATTTTCACAGAATATCCAAGCAATTGACTTATGTACAGGTGATTTTGATAATGACGGGTTTCTTGATTTAGCTTTTCCTTCCAAGGGTGATATCGAGATTTGGGTAAATGATCGTTCCGCATTCTTTTCGTATTCTCAAACAATTATTGTACAAGATAATGCCCAGGCAATCACATCAGGAGATTTTGATTTAGATGGCTTGAGTGACTTTGCAGTTGCCACATATAATGAAGTATCTGAATCGGGGAATATTGAAATATATGGGAGTGATGGTCCCGGATATTATTCTCTCCAATCGTTAAGCGTTGGAGGTGACCCAAGACCTATTGGTAATATCGATATCGATAGCGATGGAGACTTGGATCTAATTGCGGGAAATTATGGATGGCCATATTTTGTCTCTGTTATGTTAAATAATAGAGATGACGGGTTTTTTCCATTGGCTTCGCTTGACCAAATGGAGTTCTTAGGCTCAGGAGATTTCAACAACAACGGATATGTAGATCTAGTTTGTCGATCATATGATACAGGACAGATACTAATTTGTTATTTCGATGGTGAAGGTTTCTCTTCATCAGCCATTACAGAAAACCCATTGAATGCATACGCTTTGACCTGTGGAAATTTCAATGGTGATGAATATCTTGATTTTGCAATCTCTTGTTGGAATAATGATGTTTTAATTTTCTTGAATTATGAAGGGACAAATTTTGTTCAAACAACAATTTCAGATGTTGGAAGTGAACTCCATTTAATTGACAATGCAGATTTTGATTCGGATGATGATCTAGATATCATAGTGGTCGGTTATTCTGGTCAAGCAGTTGTACTTGAAAACGATGGGTTCGGCCAATTTTCTACTGAACTAGTTTTTGACCTGGCTGCTTCATATGCCCACTGCATGATTCTGGCTGATTTTGATAATGATAATGATATTGATCTGGGGATTGGTGGTATTAATACTCTGTGGGTTGAATTAAACATTGATGGTCTACCAGCGCCGTCATCACCTACCGGACTTTCAATAAATGTAGTAGAAGGAGCATTGATCTTATCGTGGGTGCAAAATGAAGAGCAGGATCTTTCTTATTATAATATTTATAGCAATACTCTTCCCGATCCAGTAACCGCAGCAATTATCGGCACAGTTATTTTTCCAATCAATAATTTTGAAGACCCTGAGGGTACGACTGACACTGATTTGTACTTTTGGGTTAGTGCAGTTGATTTAAGTGGGAATGAAAGTTCTCTTTCTCGCAGCATTTCTCAAAAGAATGCCCATACAGGATTAACTCACACTCAGGTACTCCTGCCAGAAAGTAATAAACTGGAGTATAATTATCCAAATCCCTTCAATAGTAATACGACCATCCCTTTTAATGTGATGGCTTCATCTTTTGTCAGTGTTCGAATCTACAATACCCGAGGTCGCCTTGTTCAATCGATAGTTGATGAGCATTTACAGCCAGGATACTATTCTACTTCCTGGGATGCATCAGCCTATAACTCGGGCATATATTTTTGTGTCATGAGTACTGACTCATTCAAAGAAGTAAGAAAAATTACACTCCTCAAGTGATAGAAAAAATAAACCCATGTGACAAAAGCATAGAGAAGGCTCACTAAATGGAACTACTAAACAATAGCTCGTCTTCCTGACTCGTCACACTGAGCTTGTCGAAGTGGAGTCGAGGGACGAAGGGGCGTAGGCGGACCTCCCAACCTTTATTCATCGTAGGTCTGCGGACCGTAGATGAATCCAAACCACCTAACTCCCTATAGAACCACAATCTTATCCTCAAGTACAGATCTCTTTACTCCTTGTAATACTGGTCAAATAACCTAATTTATCGCGGTGTTTATCATTGGGGGTGGAGGAATCCATGGAATACGAAATTTATCGGAGCGAGGGATTAGTTGAGGTGGTAACTCACGGCGAAGGAGATCCTAAGGTATTCCAAGATTTGTTAATCGATGTACTGGCGCACCCTGATTGGAAGCCGGGGAATTCTATTCTTATGAATCACACAGACTTAAAGGGAGGACCTTTGGATGCAGACAAGCTACGGATGCTTGCGGATATTGTTAATGCATCCAGAGATAAATTGGGTTCTTCCCGCATGGCTATTCTCACCCCCGGCTCACTAGAGTTCGGGCTCGGTCGGATGTGGCAAACATTTGTTGAGGATAAATGGGATGGAACTAGCGATCTTTTTCGCTCAAAAAAGGACGCCGAGCGTTGGCTAATGAAGCCTTAACGGCGTTCAATTTTCATACTGATACCGCAGATACGGTCATTCCACGCTTTAACATCTAACCCCTAACTAAATGTTAGACGTTCGACGTTAGGTGTTAGAAACCACCATAATACAGCCTAACTCCTAACACCTCACAGCCTAACTCCTAACCCCAAACACCTAACTCAACCGGGAGAGCACATCACTATCTCAAAGCAATCTCCTGTTAAACGATAGGCGTTAGATGATAAAACCACCATTCCAAGTCCTAACCCCTAACCCCAAACCCCTAACTCAATCATGAGAGCACATCACTACTCCAAAGCAATCTCCGGTTAGAGGTTAGGCGTTAGAGGTTAGAGCCACCATCCTAACTCCAAACACCAAACTCCTAACTCAACCAAAAAGCCACAATCCCTAGGTCAACCACACCTCTCGTATAATCCATTGAATTTCTGGTCAATCAGAATACATTCCAGCACTGTTTACCAAAGAGGGAGGGGTTTGTATGGAACACTATCCGCAGTCTAACAACACCATTCTGCATTTATACTGCAAATCACAAATGTTCTTATATGTAAATGAAACTATATAAGAACTAGTCAGAGGGAGAAATGTGGCCATTTAAGAACAAAAGATTGAAATCGACGGATGTTTTTACACCCACAAAACCCGCTACACATACATATGTTGAGAGAAGTGCTGTAAACACACAGATTCATGAAGCATTGGACACTCCTGGCATGCAAATAATTCTGTATGGTCATTCAGGGTGTGGAAAAACAACTCTGATTCACAATATTCTCAAGACTAGACCCTGGAATCAGATAACAACTAGATGCACAAAAAAAATGACATATGATCAGATTATCCTTGATGCATTCGATCAACTGAGTCCATTTGTCACAACAAAAAGAATCTTCTCGAAAGTAAAAGGTGTTCAGGCGTCGACTTCTACGAGTTATGCCTCAATTAAAGCCTCCGTGAAGGCTACAATGTCAGAATCCAAAGGTGGTGAACTGACACGAGTATTGCCACCCCAACTCACACCCAATAGATTGGCAAATTTCTTGGGTGCTGCAAACTGTTGCTGGGTGCTCGAAGATTTTCACAAAGTTGCAACCGACGAAAAAGTAAATATTGCACAGATAATGAAAATATTCATGGATATGTCCGTGGATTACGAGCATTTAAAGATCATTGCAATCGGAGCAGTTGATACAGCGCGACAGGTTATAGAATGTGATCCAGAACTTCAAAACAGAGTCTCCGAGATCAACATTCCACTAATGTCTGATCACGAAATTCACTCCATCATAAAACTGGGTGGAGATAGTCTTTCAATGTCTTTTGAGCCAGCGCTAAAGAATATGATTGTCGAATATTCAAATGGACTAGCATCAATATGCCACCAACTGTGCTTAAATATTTGCTTTAATATGAATATTCGATCAACCGTTTATAGAACTAGACCAATTGATATTGAGGAATTAGAACCAGCGGTTAAGAAATATGTCACTAATTCATCTGACACAATGAAAGATTCTTTCACTAAAGCTCTAGCGAAAAAACGTAAACAAACATATCATGATTGCGAATTAATACTACGCGATCTTGTGCGCTATCCATTCAATGATGGAGCAAACTTTAATGAAATTCTTGATTCAATAAAGGAGAAATACAAGCAATACGCTACTGAATGGTTGGAGAAGTATTTGCTTGAACTCCAGAATGAGTCTAGAGGGAACGTACTTAGGTTTGATGGTTCAACTGGCAAATATCAATATGAAAATCCATTCTTCTATACTTTTGCGAAGTCCCTCTTTACAAGTGAACGACCGAAGAAGAGAGATAAGCTAGAGTGGCCAACAGGTGTAGATCGGATATATAAATTTTCAGATTTACACGATTTAGATTCTCAATTCGATACAATCTCAAATATTTGGACTGACTTTTTAGTTTCTAGAGAACCCAAATTTCTGAAGGAGTATTCTGTTAAAGTACCAACTGAGAAGAAACGAATCCCCAAAATAGCGGGACGTGCCAAAGCAAACCCTACTCATCAAAGGAAAAATAGACCGAGAAAAAGATGAGCCCCCCTAACAAAGGCGAGACTACGCCCTTTGGGCTACATCCTGACAAGCTTAGGCCGCCTATGGCGGGGAAGCAAGCTGACTCATCCAGACACTCCGTTACCCTACGGCGGGATCAAAGACACGAGGGGGAGTGCAAAACGAAAGTGAAGTGGATGGAAACAATTGTCGAACAAAGTGAGTCTGTTTCAGGAAACAGCTCAGGCCTACGGCGTTAGACCGCACATGTTGGATACAATAATAAGCTTCAGCGTTTGGAGGTGACTATGTACAAAAAGTGTGATAAGTGTGGCAAGTTAGTTGATTCTGAGACCAAATTTTGTATTAACTGTGGTACACCAATTCTCGGGCAAGAACTTACCTATTCCCAGATGAAGCACTTGACGAACAAGAGAAAAATGTCATTTGATGATTTGATGCACTATTCTGTTGAGGAAGGTGTGTCGTTAGTACGGTATCGAGCCAAATCTTTAGCTATTAATGTTTCAATTGCTTTGGGTGCTCTAATGGCAGCTATAGGTTTTCTTATTGTGTTCAATTCTGCAATATTTATCCATGATATACCGTCTAATATTTTTGCTAGAATAGCTTTTTATCAGTCACCAGTTTTATTCTATTTTGGTTTTCGTCTTAGTAGGGGTCTTTCCGCTAATTCTTGGGAAAAACAATATCGCGCCGCAAAA
Source organism: uncultured Lentisphaeria bacterium (assembly GCA_964578155.1). Lineage (GTDB taxonomy): Bacteria > Fidelibacterota > UBA8477 > UBA8477 > JABMPR01 > JABMPR01. The sequence continues at coordinate 10,461 of CAZOBQ010000040.1, read as the reverse complement.
ACAAAAACAGCATAGTATTATATTTATTAAGGAACGAATCTCATGGAAAAAGTAGTTATCATTTCAGCCATTGTGTCATCAATCTCTACTCTGGGAATATTCTTCCTGACCATTGTCAATTATATCCTGTCAAAAAAAACCGAGCAACGATTTTCAGATTTGTTGGAAGCGATAGTAGTTTCAAATCTTACATATGGCGCGGGAGGGGCGGTGACTTCCTCCATAAATGAATTCCACAAGTATTATACCGGTAAGACAGAAATTTTACCAAAATAAATGTGGCTAAAGATATCTATATTGGCTCCTATATCGCTCATTGTCCTTATTTGGGGAGCTGTCATCTTTGGTGAGGTAAGTTGGGAAGGAAAAACCACTGCGCTGCATGCTCAGATGCAAGCTTCACGGATACCCATCGCTACAACAAGCTATGACGCCACCGCGATAGACTCTTTACCAGAACCGGTGAAAAGGTACTTTCAGGCAGTGCTTAGAGATGGGCAAAAAATAATAAGCTCTGCGCGTTTTTCCCATACTGGAGAATTTCGAATAAAAGAATCTGAGGATCGCTGGATTCCCTTCACTTCCACCCAGACCACAATAACACATCCAGCTGGCTTTGTTTGGGTCGCGCGTATGCGTATGGCACCCGGTGTAAATGCATTAGTGTATGATGCATATGTTGCTGGGGAAGGGCTGTTGCATGCAGAAGCCCTTGGTCTTATCACTGTCGCTGATATCCGCGGTACGCCTGCAGCGTCACAGGGAGAACTCTCTCGCTATTTTGCAGAAACAGCATGGTATCCAACAGCACTGTTACCCAGTCAGGGAGTTGAATGGGAAGGCATTGATGATTCAAGTGCAATGGCTAGATTTACCGATAAAGAAACAACTGTTTTGTTAACCTTCCATTTTGATTCAGCTAACTTAATTTCAGGAGTAAAGGCTGAAGCTCGCTATCATGGGGATCTAAATGGTATCCCTGAGTACTTGCCGTGGGAAGGACGCTTTTGGGATTATGAGTTTCGATCTGGTATGCAAATCCCAATGCAGGGTGAGGTCTCCTGGCAATTGGCTGAGGGATTGTTACCGTATTGGCGAGGTCGTGTCATTGAAATTGACTACGAGTTTACTCAATAGTTAGACTTGATGAACCATGAAAATACTGCCTGACAAAAGTTTCACTTTTGTGGTGAACAGCCCAGTGCTTTAGGCCAAGAATACGTGACTATAGATATTAATCGAACTTGAGGATATAATGGATTTTTATGATTTGGTAAAAAATCGAGAAAGTGTCAGGGATTATAATCCAGATAGACAGGTTGACCCTGTTATTCTGAATCGAATTTTGAATGCTGGCAGGTTAGCTCCATCCGCATCCAATCGACAACCCTGGACATTTCTGCTTGTTTCATCGAGGGATAATCTAGAAAAAGTACGCCCGTGTTATGAAAAGCCGTGGTTTCAAAATGCGCCCCATATTTTGATCATTATTGGGGATAAAACAAAGTCATGGGTCCGTTCCTATGATGGATATAATTCAATCGAAACTGATTTGGCCATAGCCATGGACCATATTATTTTGGCAGCAGAATCTGAAGGGATTGGAACCTGCTGGATCGAAGCCTATGACCCAAAAATCCTGGCCCAGGCAATTTCACTCAAAGAAAATGAAGTGGTTTATTCCATCACCCCTTTAGGATATCAAAATAAGGGCTATCAAAAGCACGGTAACAAACAGCGGAAACCAATAGAAGCAGTGCTAAAGATCATTTAATGATCTTCTCATCAAATAGACCTGAAGGACTCGGTGGATTCGATTTGTATATGGTGAAATCAGCATTTGAAGGAGATGAGTAGTCTTTTGATCGTGAAGAAACTTGCTCTCCCAATAATTCTCATACTCATAGCGTTGTACTACTTTGCAGGAAGTAGCAACCCACCATTAATTTTTCCCGATCCCAAAACCTCTGAATATTCACTTCCATATCCCAGCGGCTTGAAGTATGAATTATTCCAGACCTATTGTGAGAATAGTGGCCACCGTAATAGATTGGCCTATGATTTTGAAATGCCAATCGGCGCCGAAATAACCGCCTCCAGATCAGGCGTAGTGACTGTGGTTGAAAATTCATTTTCAGACGAGGATCATACAACTGGGCATAATAACAGAGTCGTCATTAGACACGCTGATGAATCACTGGCCTGGTATGCTCACCTGAAGCAGGGGAGTATCATTGTCAATCCGAATGATTCGGTAAATGTGGGTCAAAAAATTGGAGAATGTGGAAATTCTGGCCGAACCGGTAGCGTGCCCCATCTGCATTTTGAAGTCTTCCGAGAGCATCTCTACAATTATTCAGATGCAATTCCCATCTCCTTCAACAACCTTATGGGGAAGTTGGACACGTCTGGAATGCTTGTCTCAGGAGAATGGTATCAGTCAAAATAATCCAATTCGAGTCTGTGTTAAACAGCAGTAAAGCACTTAAAAGTTTCACTTTATAAGTTGAATGGTTTAAAATGTCAGCTGGAATGAATTACTGTATAGGATTAGTTATCAATTGAAAGGAATAGATATGAAGTGGACTGTATTATTTGGAGTAACATTATTTGTGTTTGGCTGCCTCCCAAGCCAACAGGTGATGGAGCATGATCAAGCAAGTATGACTATTGATAACCCTTTTATACAGGGATTCAACGAAACCATTCCCTTTGCCGAAGTCACAGCAGCAGACATTCCTGAAGCTACGGATTTCACCTTGAATAAAGCCCAAAAAATGCTGGATAAAGTGATTGCCATAAAAGATGGAAAACACACCTTTGATAATACCATCGTGGCTATTGATGATATCTGGTATGAACTGGGTAAAGTTGTGTATCCTATTTATCTCATGGGATCCGTTCATCCTGACAGTCTGATCAGGGATAACGCTGATTCTTCCATTATCAAATTTTCAGAATGGGAAACCGACCTTAGTCTAAACGAGGATTTGTTCGCTGCAGTAGAGAGATTTGCCAATAGTGCTCAATCAAAATCGCTCGAAGGGGAAGATTTTACCTTATTTGATGATATATATCGGGGTTTTCTACGGGAGGGATTTGGTCTATCCAAAGAAAAGCGGGACGAGCTTAAGATAATCCGAAATGAACTGAGCAAAATTGGTCTTGATTTCGGCAATAATATTTCAAAATATACGGACACTCTAGTCGTAACGGAAGCCCAGATGGAGGGGACTCCAGATAGGTATAAGGATGCCTATCGTCATGGAGATGTTTATAAAATAGACATCAGCTATCCATCGCGTAGAACCTTTATGCAGCTCGCTAATGATGTGGATAGTCGAAAAGCACTCAGTGAGAAGTTTCTTAATAAGGCTGCTGAGAAAAACCTGGAACTCATCCCCAAAATGGTCATGAAGCATCATGAACTGGCCAAGGTCCTTGGATATGATACCTATGCTGAATATTTACTAGAAGATAGAATGCCTAAAAATCCAGAAACAGTCTGGAAATTTGAGAGAGAATTAAATGCAGCCATTAAAGAAAAACTTTTGGCAGAGAAGCAGGAACTATTAGATCTCAAATCACGGCTTTCCGGCAAGGAAGAAACAGAGATCAATTATTGGGAATTGCATTATCTGGAAAATATCATTGGCGAGGAAAAGTATAGTTTAAACGAGGAAGAAATAGCTGAGTATTTTGAACTTAGCGCCGTTCGCGATGGATTTTTCACCATTACCCAAAAGGTTTTTGGGCTCAAGTTTCAGCAGATTGACAATCCCAGTGTCTGGCATGATGAAGTCACTATGTATGAAGTTTTTGATTCAAAATCGAATAATCGATTGGGTTATTTCTATCTCGATCTATTCCCACGTGAAAATAAATATGGTCATGCCGCTCATTTTGGGATTGCGAAAGGTAAACAGACCAGAGATGGCTATCAGTATCCAACTGCAAGTCTGGTATGTAATTTTACCAGGCCCAGCGGTGATAAACCATCCCTGATGAAGCACAAATCCGAAGTTGGAACCTTTTTCCATGAATTTGGACATTTAATCCATGGCATGGTAACCACGGCTAAGTACTTCGCCCACTCAGGAACCAGTGTGGATCGAGATTTCGTGGAAGCACCCTCGCAAATATTTGAAAACTGGGTCTGGGATAAGGAATCCCTACAATTATTTGCCAAACATTACAAAACCGGTGAAGCTATTCCAGATGATTTACTGGAAAGTATGCTGGCTGCAAAAAACATGAGTAGTGGTGGCGATATGGCGTTTCAGGTATACCTGGGATCACAAGACCTTACCCTATATGACACCTGGGGCAAAGAACAGAACGAAACCTTGCTGGAAATGTCTCAGCGATTGCATAAAGATATCCTTATGTGGAATGAAACACCCAATACGGCTCGCATTGCTTCCTTTGGACATTTAAATGGATATGCATCAAGTTATTATGGCTATGCCTGGGCCGAAGTCTTTGCCCAGGATATGTTTTCAGTATTCGAGCGTGATGGTGTCCTGAATCCGGAAGTAGGGATGCGTTTCCGCAAAGAAGTCTTGGCTCCTGGTGGCAGCGTAGAAGCACTTGATTTGGTACGAGGATTTCTTGGCAGGGAACCCAATAACGATGCTCTAAAGCGAAGCCTGGGTCTGTAGATCCTGAAATATTTAATAAATAAGGGTTAAGGATATTTTAAATAATCAGATTAAGTATACACTAGAAACCTACAGGGGTACTAACTCATGAAAATATTGATTCGAAATCTTGCTCGTAGTTTTACCGAAGAGGAATTAAAAATGCTCTTTGGTAGACATGGCACAGTGCAATCTTGTGATTTAGTGTTAGACAAGGTCACCGGCGAGTCTAAGGGCTTTGCTTTTGTGGAAATGCCAAAAATAAAAGAAGCCAAGACTGCGATAAAGGCCCTGGATGGTAAAATTGTTGCTAATACAAAACTTCGTGTTAAAAAAGCTATGTCTTAAAGGATGCCTAATAAGCAAATAAATAATCCCTTACACGGTATAACTCTAGAGAAAATTGTAATCGATTTGCATGAACACTTCGGTTGGGATGAGTTGGCTGACAGAATCAATATTAATTGTTTTAAAAGTGATCCATCCGTAAAATCATCTTTAAAGTTTTTACGTAAAACACCTTGGGCTAGAAACAAGGTTGAGAAATTGTATCTAGCAACATTTGAAGATGTCTCTCCCTAGCGTGGTTAAAAACGATAGTGGCAGAGCAGCACTATAAAAATCGAGGAATAAACATACAATGAGGAGGAATAAAATATGAAACGACCATGGGCAAAAATGGGGATTTTCACCACTGCCATTATTTTATTGTTTATTCAGTGTACACCCTATCAATCAGCTGGATTCACTGGTGGTTTTAGCGAAACAAAACTAGATGAAAATGTCTGGAAGGTCCAGTTCAAAGGGAATGGCTACACGAACCTGGAGAGAGCCTCAGACCTATGTTTACTACGTTCAGCCGAGTTGTGCTTGATAAACGGCTATACCCACTTTGCCACTGTTGAATCTGATAAATATGTATCTCAACACCAATACACCACGTCGTCAAGAAAGACTGGGCGAAGCACTCATACAGTTTCAAAACCAAGAACAGCCTATACCATCGTCTGCTATGAAGAAAAGCCAGAGGAATTTTCTTACAATGCCAGGTTTCTGTTAAAAAGTCTAATGGCAAAATATGAGCTGGTAGGGTATCCAGGTTACATTACAGCTGGTTAGACGAACCCATGAAAACCCACACGATTAGTTTACTCCTTATCGCTTTAATCCTGACACCCCTCTCTTTTACTTGGGGAGAGACTCAGGAGCGCAAGGACTGGGGACACTATTTTAAGGAATTTGAGGCCCAGGGGACTATCGTAGTGGTGGATCAACGTTCCAGTGAATCAAACACCATGGTTTACAATGGGGAACGGGCGGACCAGCGTTATTCTCCTGCCTCCACTTTTAAAATTCCACACGCCCTTTTTGCCCTGGATGCCAGTATCCTGCGGGATGAGTTCCAGGTTTTCACATGGGATGGGATTGAAAGAAGTTATGCGCCTCATAATCAAGATCAGACCTTACGCTCAGCCATGCGTCACTCTGCGGTCTGGGTTTTTAGTCTCCTGGCGCAAGAGATCGGAGCTGACAACGCCCAGCAATACTTGAATAAGATCAATTACGGAAATACGAAACTGGGGATAGATGTTAGTACCTACTGGCTGGATGGGAGTCTGCAGATCTCAGCCCAGGAACAGATTGATTTTCTCATGGATCTCTACGCCAATAAACTGCCATTTCATGTGGATGATCAGCGTTTGGTCAAGGATGTCATGATCAATGAGGCTGGAAGCAATTGGATTCTCCGCGCTAAAACCGGCTGGACCGGGCAGATGGGCTGGTGGGTAGGCTGGGTTGAATGGCCAGAGGGACCGGTTTTCTTCGCCCTGAATATAGACACACCCAACAGACTTGATGATCTCCATAAGCGAAAAGACATCACCAAAAATATTCTACGGTCAATTAAGGCTTTACCGGCGGATAAATAAATTATCATTTAAATCCATGTTATGATGATAGAATACAACTCTAATCAGATGCATAGTGTGCTTAGTTCGTTTCATGATTTGAGACAGGGATAAATCTGGATGAACCTATATTTGAAACTAATAATCATAACTTTCTCCCTCATGCAACTGATTGCCTGTGAAACGGTGGATCCTGTATCAACTGCCGATCCAGACACCTTAAACGTCTTTGAGAAAAGCTTTAAGCGGGGACTTGCATACAATCTCTTGGACCCCGCTGATTTGGACACTCTGAAAACTGGTATCTCCTGGTGGTATAATTGGTATTTCACTACAGATGCTCCTGAGGGTTATTACACGGATTATGAGACTGAGTTTATCCCCATGCTCTGGGGTAGGAATAGTCCTGACGACTTTACCAGGGCGCGAACATTCATTCTTGAACATTCAGAAATCCAATATCTTCTCGTATTGAATGAACCAAATCTTACAGACCAGGCCAACCAAACGCCTGCCCAGGCTGCTTCGGACTGGATTGACTATGAACAATTTGTGAATCAGCTTGAGTCACTTGGGAGAACGATCTACTTAGTTGGACCCGCCATGAATTGGGGGACGATGACAAATTACGGGGATCCTTTGGTTTGGCTTGACGCCTTTTATGATTCATATCGAAGTGCAAATGAGGGAAGAGAGCCCAGAATTGATTATCTCGCTTTTCACTGGTACGATTATGGTTTAGAGTCCCAGCTTGACCGCTTGCAAAAATATGATAAACAAATTTGGATCACCGAAATGGCAAACTGGAATAGCCAAATCAATTCCTATGAAAAACAAGCCGAGCAGATGCAACAAATGGTTGCTATCTGCGAGTCTAGAGACGATGTCTTTCGATATGCCTGGTTTATTGGAAGGGGAGCAGAAGATCGGTTTTCCAATTTGTTTAATGAAAATCCTGGTGACCTGAATTACTTGGGGAGATTTTACATAAATCTTCCTTATTAATAATTTAAAAAGTTTGTATAACTTCTTTATTAACGCTTGCATACACACCTGTAAAAACCTAGAATACCCTTGAAATGATAAGCATTAAAAGACATACTGGACTAAACGTGATGATTCATCATCATATCCGCCATTTTATGGTCTAGCTGTCTGGTAACATATACCTGCGTGGCTAGTTGAAAACAGGCCACCAGGAGGTTCAAAATTTCTAACCCCCGCAGGCCTGAGCCCGGGGGTTAATTTTTATATGGAGTTTTGAACATGAATGAACAAAGACTAAAAATCGCATTGCAAAAGTCAGGTCGCCTCAGCGAGGCCACCCTGGACCTGTTAAAAAAGTGCGGACTGAAAATTAATAAACCCAAAGATCGTCTCATGACCCATGTAAAAAACATGCCCATTGAAATTCTCCTGGTTCGGGACGATGATATTCCAGGTCTGGTCATGGATGGGGTGGTGGATCTAGGTTTTGCCGGGGATAACATCGTCCAGGAAGTCCAATTGCAAAGACTAAGTCAGCAGGAAGAGGCTGCCTTCAAGCTGCTCAAGCGCTTGGATTATGGTAATTGTCGCATGTCCATCGCTATTCCTGAAGAAAATGCCTACACTGGCGTCCAGGATCTGTCAGGAACCACACTGGCAACGACCTATCCTAATTTATTGTCACGCTATTTGAATGAAGAACAGGTCTCAGCTAAGATTGTGCAATTAAAGGGGTCGGTTGAAGTTGCACCAAGAGCCAACCTCTCGGATGCTATTTGCGATATTGTATCCACGGGAACAACCCTTGAGGCCAATGGACTGAAAGAAGTGGCTACCATTTTTGAGAGTTCAGCCGTGATGATCCAGCGTGCCGGTGAATTACCGGAAGAGATCCAGACGCTTATTGACCGGCTCATGATTCGTATCAAGGGCGTCATGCAGGCTAAAGAAAGCAAGTATATCATGCTCCACGCACCTCGTGAAAAGATGGAGGAGATCATTGATCTCTTACCGGGAGCAGAAAAGCCGACCATTCTACCGCTAGCGGGATCTGAGGACCAGGTTGCCATTCACGCAGTGGCTAGGGAGACCGTATTCTGGGAAACGATGGAAGAATTGAAAAAACTGGGTGGTAGTTCAATTCTGGTACTGCCCATCGAGAAAATGCTGGGGTAAAACTCATGATCATTTGGAAAAGTTTAAACAGTGTAGAGAAAAAGCAGGTGCTTAAGCGTCCCGCCTTGGAACAGGACGACCTACTCCAAAAGCAGGTGGCTGAGATCATTGAAGCAGTCCGTCTGAGAGGTGATGTAGCAGTCAGTGAATTCACCAAACGCTTCGATGGGGTAGAGGTGGATGATCCGTGGGTTTCTCCCATGGAGATCGATTCAGCCATAACAGGTCTGGATTCCAAGATCAAGGTGGCCATTGATATCGCCTATAGTCAGATCAAGGCTTTTCACACTGCCCAAATCCAACCGGAGCCTGAGGTGATTGAAACTACAGTAGGTGTGAAATGTACTCTGCGTGTTCAAGCCATGGAAGCTGTTGGGCTTTATGTTCCCGGTGGTGCCACACCATTGCCATCTACTGCTCTCATGCTGGGTGTTCCGGCTCAGTTGGCAGGATGTCCCAGAACGATAATGGTGACTCCTCCAAACCAACAAGGAGGCATTGCTCCAGAGATTCTCTATGCTGCCTTTAAATGTGGAATTACCGATATTTACAAAATGGGTGGGGCTCAAGCGATTGCTGCACTCGCCTATGGGACAGAGAGTTATGATGGAGTAGATAAAGTATATGGTCCTGGGAATCGCTATGTTACTGCTGCCAAACAGCAGGTCAGTCAAGTGCCTGGATTGGTGGCTATCGATATGCCGGCCGGACCTTCAGAAGTCCTGGTGATCGCCGATAAAAATGCCAATCCCACTTTCGTAGCTATAGATCTTCTGTCTCAGGCGGAACATGGACCTGACTCTCAGGTTGTATTACTCTCAGATAGCGAAGCGCTGATCAAAGCAGTCATGATTGAAGTAAGCCGTTTGACAAAAATACTGGAGCGTCGCCTGATCATTGCCAAGTCATTGGCACACGCGCGCTATATTCTGGTGGATTCCATTGATGAAGCCATTCAGGTGAGTAATAGCTATGCGCCGGAACACCTCATCATGCAAGTTGATGAATCCAGTCAGTATTTAGACGAGATCAAGAATGCCGGATCCATATTTCTGGGTCCCTGGACACCGGAAAGTGCTGGAGATTATGCCTCTGGGACCAATCATGTCTTACCGACCTACGGAGCAGCGCGTTTCACCAGTAGTCTGGGATTGACTGATTTCCAGAAACGCTGTACCATTCAGGAAATATCTCGTGAGGGATTAGAGAATTTGGGCTCAACCATCATGACTCTGGCTGCTTCAGAGGGATTAACGGCACATGAACAGGCCGTGGCATTGCGATTGAAAGCAGGTGACAAATGAGCTGGATTCAGGGACTGCAGCCCAAACACATTCAAACATTGGTGCCTTATGCCTCAGCAGGCAGGAGTAATCTTGAGGGGGAGATTTGGCTGAATGCCAATGAGAATCCCTATGAACGTGGAGCTGGAGGACTTTCATCAAGCAATAATCGTTATCCTCAGTTTCAACCCGCTGAATTACTGAAAGCCTATGCGAATTATGCTGGGTGCAGTACAGAGCAATTGATCGTCACTCGCGGAATCGATGAAGGAATTGACCTCCTGATACGTGCATTTTGTGAACCAGGGAAGGATAGTATCGTTTACACACCGCCCACTTATGGAATGTATGACATTTCGGCTAAGACTCTGGGGGTTAAGACTATTGCTGTGCCTTTGAAGTCGGACTTCGGACTGGACGTTGAGGCTCTCGAAACGACCATCCAGACAGGCTCAAAATCGGACA
>CAZOBQ010000039.1:0-17265 GCA_964578155.1 uncultured Lentisphaeria bacterium | reverse complement strand
AGAAGCTGCCTCCCAGGCTGCTTCAGGGGTCCCAATGTACAATCCTGCCAAGCCATGGCCTTTCACAACCAGGCTCATGCAACGTTTCTTCATAGGCAAAAAAGCAGCAGCTTGATCAACTACAGCCCGGACGGGCGTGTATTTATGCCCAATTATCAGGGGATTAGTGATCAAAGCTCCCAGCCAATGGAACATGTCGATAATCTCCTGACCAGCAATTCCGGGAAAGAGATACTTATTTCCGCCAGAGAATCCAACCACCTCGTGAGGAAAAGTGGGACCAATGATGAGTAGTAAATCATAATCGTAAATAATTTTATTGATGGTCACATCAACTGGCTTATTCATCCTGCCATCCGAGAATTCCAAAACTTCTTCCGCAGAAAAGGTGCCTGCAACAACCAATTGATCTGGATTTTTCCAATCATGGTTGAAGAATCGTGCTTTTGGATAGTGAGCTGTTCGATCAGATTGACTGATGCCAACTCTCTGATTAATGGCTTCCTCACTCAGGGGTTGATGTGTACCCAGGGCTATGATAAAATCTAATAGTTCCACACGTTCTGCTAGTTCAGCATACACCGTTCTGAACATGAGGTCAATAGGTGCAGTTCTGGTTTGATCAGGAATAATGCATAGCACTCGCTTATCATCCACATCGTCATCAGTAAATGCATTCTGCACCAACTGGATGACCTGCATTTCCGTGAGCAAACGGTCAGTATATCCTTTACCTATCACAGACATCTCCCTGTAAATATTGGGTTATTTCTACTTTAAACCACATAGGTTGAAGCTGAAGTATTGCCACCTCGCCCTGTCCAATTGGTATGAAAGACCTCACCCCGTGGTTTATCTAAACGTTCATAAGTGTGAGCACCAAAATAATCGCGTTGAGCCTGGAGCAAGTTTGCTGGTAGCCTTTCTGAACGATAACCATCATAATAGGCTAAGGCAGAACTAATAGCCGGCATAGGAACTCCCAATTCAACGGCTTTGATGACCACACGTCGCCAGGCAGTTTGGGCATTGGTGACTGCGTCTTTGAAAAAGGGATCCAGCAAGAGATTGTTAAGTTGAGGACTCGTATCAAAAGCCTCTTTGATTTTACCCAGAAAGACGGATCTGATAATACAGCCGCCCCGCCACATCATGGCAATCCCACCATAATTGAGGTTCCATTTATAGCTGTTGGCTGCTGCCTGCATCAATTGATAGCCCTGTGCGTAGGAAACGATCTTTGAAGCATATAGTGCCTCTTCCAGATCAGTAATAAAGGCAGCTTTTTCACCTGTAAATTTTGCACCTGGTCCTTTAAGTACTTTCGAGGCCTCTACCCGCTCATCTTTGATAGCTGAGAGACAGCGGGCAAAGACCGCTTCACCTATCAAGGTCAATGGCATGCCTTCGTCCAGAGCGGCTATCGCCGTCCATTTCCCTGTACCCTTTTGACCGGCAGTATCAAGAATTAGATCGAGAGTCGCCTCTCCATTCTCATCACGGTAACCTAGAATATCTCTGGTTATCTCGATCAAGTAAGAATCTAATTTTCCCCTATTCCATTTGGTAAATACGGTTTCCATTTCATCATTGGTCATGTTTAAGCCATATTTCATCATCTGATAGGTCTCAGTGATCATCTGCATGTCACCATACTCGATGCCATTGTGGACCATCTTCACAAAGTGACCGGCTCCGTTCTCACCCACCCATTCGCAACAGGCTTCACCCTCATCTGTATGGGCTGATATCTTCTGAAAGATCGGTTTAACCTCTTCCCAGGCTTTATTGGATCCACCTGGCATGATGGAGGGTCCTAACAGAGCACCCTCTTCGCCACCGGAAACACCTGTACCGATATAGAGTAGTCCTTTACTTTCAACATATTCTGTTCGCCGGATGGTGTCCGGAAAGTGTGAGTTACCCCCATCAATGATGATATCCCCTGGTTCCAGAAAGGGAATAACCTGATCTATAAAGGCATCTATAACACCCCCGGCCTTGACCATGAGCATGACCTTACGAGGACGCTCCAGCCCCTGACAGAAGTCCTCTAAACTGTGATAGCCTTGTATGTTTTTCCCTTTGGCACGATCCGCTAAAAAATCATCTACTTTGCTCGTCGTTCTGTTATAGCAGGCAACTTGAAAGCCCTTGCTTTCCATGTTCAAGATGAGGTTTTCCCCCATCACTGCTAAACCTACAACACCGATATCTGCTTTTTTATTCCCCAATTTTCACTCCATTTATAATTTGTGTTTCATTAATTCAATTTTTCGTATCGTCTTTGCCAAGAATAAAACGGTTGACTGGCTTGTGAGGGTATCGGCAACCCACGACTTAAGTCGTGGCTACTAAACACTTTGGAAGCATGTAACCGTTTCATCGGTTAAATATATTGGATCGGCACTGATTAAACCCCACTATAGGCTGAGAAGCCTCCATCAACAGGAACAACTATACCTGTTACAAATTTGGCTGCATCTGAAACCAGCCAGGTGGCAGTTCCGACCAGGTCTTCTGGATCTCCAAAACGTCCCTGAGGGGTGTGATCAATGATCTGCTGTCCTCTTTGGGTAAGCTCACCACTCTCCTTATCTGTCAATAGGAAACGGTTTTGAGCAGTAAGGAAAAATCCTGGTGCCACAGCATTAACCCGGATATTCGGTGAATATTCCTGAGCCATATGCACAGCCAACCACTGAGTAAAGTTTGAGACAGCTGCTTTTGCAGCAGAATAGGCCGGGATACGGGTCAGGGGTGTGAAAGCATTCATCGATGAAATATTCAGGATGCACCCGCTCTTCTTATCAGCCAGATAACGTCCAAATACCTGAGACGGAAGAATAGTCCCACTCAGGTTCAAGCCAGAGACAAATTCCAGACTTTCTTTTGGTATATCAAAAAATGACATATCTGGACCTGTTGTGGCTTTGGGATGATTACCGCCAGCTCCATTTACCAGAACATCCAAACCATCCATCTCAGTTAAGCAATAGTCCAAGGCCGATTGGATACTGTTAGTATCAAGCACGTCGATCCTGGTGGCAAGATGTTGTGGTCCTAATTCCTTGGCGAGCGACTTTGCGCGCTCGTAATCCAAATCCAGGATAAGTAACCGCGCGCCTGCTTTGGCATAGCCAGTTGCCAAGGCAGCTCCGAGCACGCCGGCACCGCCTGTAATAGCGATAATTTTATTTTCTAGATTAAATGCATTTGCTAGCATACTGAATCCTTTCATAAAATAGGTAAATATTCATAGCTAATTCGATTCATTATTTTGGTGATCATTTCTAAAAGATCTATTCAACAGGACGATAGGATGAATGGTCTCGATATCGGTCCCTTGTTTAATTTGTATCTGGCAAGTTCCACAACCGGAAACTGCAAGCTGTGGATTAGCCCTTTTCAGACTCTCAAAAAGTGGTTTCCCAATTTCCATGGATTTTTCATATTTCGTATTTTTCATTCCATAGGTACCAGCTATCCCACAACAGGAATCATTGATCTCTCGCAGATCGATACCAGGGATCCGTTTTAGCAAATCTTTAGGTGAAAAAGTATTTTTTTGACTTTTCAAATGACAGGGCTCATGATATGCGATACTGAGATCAAGCGCCTGAAATTTTTCATCATACTCGCCTGTTGACAGGACTTCGCCAATAAATTGATGAATATCGATACTCATTTCAGCTACTTTGGCAACATCTTCACGGTCAGGAAAAAATGTGCCATATTCATCCATGAAAGCATAGCCACAACTGGCAGCGGTAAAAACAATGGCTATCCCCTGCTCAGCATATGGCAGTAGAATTTCCATATTCGCATCTAGATCCGTTTCTAAGCCTGCAATATTTCCGTATGATAACTTGGCAATATTGCAGCAATGCCATTCCGGATGGATGATGGAATAGCCCAGCTTTTCAAGGATTTGCTGGGAATGGAGTAATTCACCCTCAGGATCATTATAATTCGCCGCACATCCCGACCAGAGTACGATCTGCTTGTCTGGGTTCAAATCTTGTTGTGGATCGCCACGGGTTAAACTTGCTGATTTTTTGAATTCGGGTAAGGTTCTTTTAGGATGGACACCAACGGTACTAGATAGTAATGAACGGAAAAAATTGTTATTGATCGTCCAATTTGAAAATGGTGAGAAGAATCTTCCCAGATCATTAAGCATTTTTCCGTTTTGCAGCAATTTTTCCTCTGAGGTGTAGGGAATTGATTCTCGAATTTTTGTTTTTGCAGCAACGACTATCCCCGGAATATCAACTCCCGTTGGACAATCTGTTAGACACTGGCCGCAATTTAAGCACAGATCCATCAGATCTAACACAGCCTGATCTTTCCATAATGATCCGTCCAGATTGTCTTTTAAGAATCCTCGCAAAATATTTGCTTTGGCACGTCCCGTGGTGGATTCATCTCCTGACGCCAGGAAGACTGGACAATAGACCCGGCAGGTTCCACAACCATGGCATTTCTGAATCTCATCACGCCATTTGGCTGTATCAAGTATGGAATCGGTGGACACATATTTCATATCTGAAGTATAGCGAAAATGTTGATTCCAGCGCTGATTCTCCAGTGGAATAATAATGCCTGGATTTAAAATCTTCTGGGGATCAAAGACTGATTTTATCGCTTTGAACAGTGGTATCAACTCCGGATAAAGGTCTTTCAGGAACGGGGTTCTCAGCCGCCCATCACCATGTTCGCCTGATAGAGTCCCCCCCAATTTGATGACCAGATCAGTAAAGTTTTGCATGAGCTGAATAGCCCGGGTCATTTTCTCTTCATCCTTCATATCCAGCATGGGACGGATATGCAAATTTCCATCCCCGGCATGTCCAAACATCACATAATCAATATTGGCTTTATCCAGAATGGCTTTGCATTGCTCAAGGAATTGTGGAAATACATCGGGGTGAACAGCGGCATCCTCGATAAAGGAGAGGGGTTTATCACTACCCTCAACACGATGCAGGATGGCAGCGGCAGCCTTGCGTACTTTGAAGAGATCTACGATATCTGCTTCGTTCAAAGCCAGCTCACCAATTTGTCCCAGGGCTTTCTGGGCAATGACGGTTTTTAGGGTCTCGAATTTATGCTTCAGGGAGTCAATGGAGTGGGTATCCTCAAATTCAACATAGAGTAAGTACTCAACATTTTCAGGAAGATGTTTTTTCATTTCCGGTTTGTAAGCGGTAGCCAGTTTGAGAAAGGAAGAATCTACGAATTCAATTGAAGAAGTGCCCAGTTTGCGTAATTCCTGTACTGCTACTCCCATCTTGACCAGATCATCAAAATAGAGCGAGATCACTCCCCTATATTGAATCTTTTCCACCACATCCAGATTGGTTTCGGTAAAAACTCCTAGAGTCCCCTCGCTACCAGCCATGAGACGAGCCAGATTTAAGTGAGTGGCCGTGAGTATATCCCAGACTTGATAACCCGAGGCATTTTTGGTCAAATTCAGACGGGAGGATTCAATTTCCTTCTCATAGGTCTGTAAGAGCTGTTGGACCATTTGATAAATCTGTTTTTCAGCATGCTGCAATTGCTCAATCTCATCCAGACGGATATTCCTGGCTTCAAATTCCTCGCCGTTTGCCAATACCATTTTTACACGATTCACATGCCGGTTCAGGTTGCCATGCTTGACTGAATGAGGTCCGGCAGAATTATTAGCCAGCATCCCCCCTAAGGTGCAAATATTTCCGGAACTTGGATCCGGTCCAATTTTTTTTGAATGTGGTAGAAGCGTGGATTGAAGCATATCTAATACCACCCCACATTCAACCGTGACGGTTTCATCCTGGATGGGATGAATTCGGGTGAAATGCTTTGTAGTATCGATGACAACGGCCCGATTTACGGTTCCTCCGGATAAGCTTGTAGCCGCTCCCCTTGGCAATACTGAGACTGCGTGCTTATTGCATATCTGTAAGGTTTTTGATATGTCAGCAGCGTTCTCAGGTACCACCACTGCCAGGGGTGTCATTTCATACATACAGGCGGCTGTGCTGTATAATTGGAGCCGCAGGGGATCATAGCTAACCTTTGATCCCAGGCTATGGCTTAGCTCTGTTTGCCAAATTTCTGGGGATTGGATTAGCATCGCAGGTTCTTTCGCTCCTCAAGAAAATGATCCAGTCTATCATCGCTACGGTTAAGCAGAATGTGGTCCCCATCCAGGCTATTCTTTTCCAAAAACATCAATATGCTTTCGTTTTCGCCGATCTCTATAAAAGAATGTCCATCGGAATTTTCAACCAGCCTGGCCCCACGCTCAACAGCCTGCTTAAGCATCTGTGTCTCAAGCTCCAGATTCGTCTTTTCCAGTCTGAGGTTTGTATTATTTATCTCCAATGCGAAACCGTATTGTAGTGAGAGATCTATCAAAGCTTCGACGGGTAACGGAAAGGGTTTGATATTGGGATGGGTCAAAATATCCAGTGGAAATCGTTTTAGATAATTCTCTAGTGCCTGAATATTTTTTTCGGGAGACCGGGCATTTTGAAGGTCAGTGGCCATATCATGAAAACCAGCACTTACCAGATCAAATTTGCTGAGGAAATCCATGGGAAAATCACTATCACCATCCAGGTTTAATATATTGGCTTCAATACCAGTCAAAACTCTGATTGGTGAGCCATTTGAACTTGTTATAACTGGCGGAACACGGCGTTTATCGGTAATTGGACCAAAATTCATTGTCTTTCCATTGGCCGATCCATGATCACTAATATTTATCAAATTCAGCCCTTTATCTCCTGATATATTAACGATCTCCATAAGACTATGGAGGCCACACAGGGATTGGAGCGAGTGGATATGTAAATCATTTCGGATCATAGCGGTTTCCTTTTACAGAGCCTATAATATTATTGAATACTTGAGGAAGACAGATTGGTCCTTTTCAAGATTCTGTTCGGGATTTTCAGAGGCTTGCTGATACACAAATTGGACCGAACCAAAGGGTGGTTGATAGCGGTAAACAAAAATAAGTTGGACATCCTGTTGCCTGGTGTTTGAATCGACTTGATAAAAGCCTTTTAGATAGATGTCTTTGGTAAAGAATTGATTGGCCCGCAGGATATGTATCTGACCATTTTCCTGTTCAGGATCAGACTCATAGTTCAAGTTTTGCAAACTATACTGGACTGAAAACTTAGGTGTTAGAAAGGTGCCGATTTCCGCCTCAACCAAACTATAATTCAATCCATAATTTTGGCCCTGCTCATACTTAACCACAATTGATTTGAACTCATCCTTATTATATCCAAGTTCTAGTCCATAGGTTGTGTTATCAAATTCACCCTCATCATCAAACTCATAGTTACTTTCATAATCAAATTCAAGACTGAAGCGATTGATGAATTCAAATTCCAGTGACTGTTTGATATCCCATGAACGCAGAGTATCTGACTGGGACCAGAATATGTTATAATTTGAGTCATAGGAGATTTTGTCCAGATGATAATCGCTGATCCAGAACTCTTTTTCTACTGCCGAGTCAAATTCCTT
The DNA here is from genome assembly GCA_964578155.1 of uncultured Lentisphaeria bacterium. Lineage (GTDB taxonomy): Bacteria > Fidelibacterota > UBA8477 > UBA8477 > JABMPR01 > JABMPR01. Next base: position 9,732 of record CAZOBQ010000039.1, on the reverse strand, counting down.
GCGATCATCATCTTTGATATAGCCAATTCCGTTTACATTTTCTGAAAAATATTCACCCAGATTTGTATAGCGAATGTGAAAATGGCCAGTGGGAGTGTCATAGCTTGGTCGAAAAAAATAGGCCCAATTACCAGTACTATAATCACCGTAGCTATTGACGATTTGAGCCGTCATACCCAATTCATCATTAAATATCAGATTTGCATCAATTCCCAGGGAGCCCTCACTTGAATCATTCTGATTTTTGGTTGAGCTCATGAGACTGACATTTGATGTGTTATATAGATTGTGCTGCAATTTACCCACAACATACTTTACCAGATCCGAATCATTTTCAGTTACTGTACTGAGCCCGGAAATTGTCCAGGGACCACTTCTCCCCAGAACTTTGGCACCACCAGAGATATCACCAATTCGGCGTGAATAGAAGGTCTTGATCCTCTGATCATACAGCTCATTCCCCTCGATAAAAAAGGGCCGTTTCTCGCTTAAGGAAAGCTCATATTTTGTAAAGTTGATTTCAGCCTCATCGGCCTCTACCGTTGCAAAATCAGGATTTATGGTGGCATAAGTTGAAATCTGGGGTGTGATTTTATACAATACATCAACGCCAATATCGCCATCGATCTTCCCTGCTTGATTAATGATCCCCAGACCATAACCAATGAGTCTTAGTTTCTTTTCTGCCTGACTGATATTCAATTCCTTCAGCAGACCAGCTTGTGATACCTGTGCCGGGTTTGATCTCGGCGTTGCCCAACAACTGAGTTCTCTGGCCCTGGGACGTGATCTTGTAAAATTGATACCCCAGGTTTGGTTCTCACTGGATTGATATTTTAGACTGGCAAAGGGAATGGCAATTTCCGCTGTCCAGCCGGAATCTGTCTTTTGAGCCTGGGAGCTCCATTTTCCATCCCAAGAGTCATCTATTGATTTTCCGTCATTCATGATGGTACCGTCGGTTTGCGTTCCCAGGAGGTTTGTTGAAAAATAATAAGCCGATTGCTGGTCGTGATAAGTATCCAATATTACGGTGACCGCATCATCATGGTTCAAGCTCGCATCCCTATCGGTCATTTGAGCCAAAATTTCCTTGTGTTCTTCCATGCTGAAAGCCAGATAGAGATTTTGATCATCATATAAAATCCGAACCTTGGTTTGCTCACCTGCCCCTTGACCCCAGTAAGGTTCAAACTGCTGAAAATTGCTGGCGAGGCTTGCTTGATTCCAAATCAGCTCCTCAATCTTCCCATCAATAACCGGTGGGACCTCACACTTAACGGCTAAAAGGCTTTGGTTAGTCTGGCCTGACAAGAATTGGAAGCTAAGCAGGGAAGTCAGTAGAATTATTTTTGGAAGATAGCTGTGCATTAGGAAATGACCTGTCTCAGACAATAATTACTTCCTGCAAAAGCCACTACCTCACCTGGCAATACCGGGTAACGCTTAAGAGGCATTGTCAGTGAAAGCTTTTAGGATTTCTCCATAATAGATTCTATGGTAATCTTTTTCCTTATAGATCTCATGAGTGGACTGATCCACAAAACCGGCTGGATCCATATTCTGCTGATACATGGTCCGGCATTCCAGGATCAGGCTGGCTTCATTATAAGATGGAGCTGCTACCAGTTCTGATTTTTTGACCGTGAAAGCCGTTTTTGATATCTTATCGCCATCTCGCCCCGAGATAGTCCCCATGATCGTTAAATCCGTGCTGTATTTTTCCGGGAAAGCACAGAGGGTAAAGGTATCAAAGCGATCCGTATAACCCCGGGTATGTCTTTGGGGTCGTACCACAATTTGGGCAAAGGGCTTTTCCCACATGCAACCAATACTTCCCCAAGCCACGGTCATCATGTTGTAGTCTTCACTATCTCCCGAAGTCAGCAAGAGCCACTGATTCATCCAGAGGTCTACAGGTTCAACGGATAATTTTATCGGATCGATCTCTCTCATCATATTTTCCTTTAGCTCTATTTATTTCTCAGGAAAGCTCGGAGAGCAAGAGCGAGAGGTGCTTGCCTAGATGTATTGCCAACACTTCCTTATAGAGCTCCTTGTGACTTTCCAAGTTTCCCATAATCTGTGGTTTAAATGATTCACCTTGCGAGTCGGTCCCGCCTTTGAGCGTTGAACCAAAGGTCACATGCAGGATCTGACGACCAGGGACCTGGTTCAGATACACTTCTTCTAGATCTTTGTCTCGGATGCTTTCTGGTACCATGGACAATTGGGCTGATACATGATAGGTTTTCTTATCAATATCGAAGCGGCCTCTAGCAAAGCTAATAATCTCACGGAATAATGGAACATCCGTTCTACAGATGACCCTCAGGGCTTCCAGATAACTGGTACCCGCAGTTTTTACATGAAGCAGTTCTCCGCTGAGACGCCCCATAATGGGGTAAACGCTAAATTTATCTGAACCACTGTGGATGCTGAGTTTGTATGGGCCACAGTATTTGGCGATGGCTACATGCTGGGTATATTGCTTTTCAAATTCCACAATATCACCTTTAAAATCGATGCCTTTTTCAAACTCACCGACAAATCGTGGAGCTAGACTCACCACTCTGATACCCAAGCGCTTCAGATTGAGTCCAATAAATAAATGTTCTAGAGGTGTGGTCGGTGTCTCGGTCTCATCGACTGAGATCTCCACCTCGTATTCTCTATGCGGACACGCTTCCCCTATCCAATGATACATCTTCTGGGCAAAATTAAGCGCTGCGCCATATTTCACAATAGCTCGCAAAAGCAATACCTGGCTGCTAAAGGATAGGATAAAATCAGATTCAACATCCTCAATCCGATTTATGTAAATATCGAACAAATCGCTATCAGAGAGTTCGCCATTTTTAACCATTCTCTGATAACTTATTTGAAGTTCAGCTTCTAACATTTTGTCAGCAGCATCGTTGACATACTCTGACGGATCTATGGTGAAAAATGTATAGCCCGCTTCAGCAACTCGAAATACATCCTCTTTGGTTTGTAGATGGTCACCGTCAGCGCCCCAAACCCCTGTATAGCCTTCTTCCTCGATCGCCTGCACAGCAGACTCCATCACATCTTCAGGCTGTCTGTCAGTTCTTCCCAGCTCTCGAATAGATTGCTGGGCAAGAATTGGTAAAAAGGGTTTGCCCTTCAGGGCTTCTAGATGACCAGGGGTTGCCAATCCGAGTCTGTCACCAAAGCCAAAGGACCGCTTAAGACCCAGGACTTGCGGCTTTATTTTATTATACAATTTTTATCTCCCGCTCAATTAAAGTTGAAAGCTCTGGGTGATCTCGTAGTGTGCCGGATCTTGCAGAGTATTTCTGTAGATATCGACAGCTATATGATCATCATAAACTTTGAAATTCATGAATGTACTTCTGTTCACACTCCAATTATCATAATAGGTTTTGAAATACTCAGCTGTTTCAGTTCCTAGTGACAAGGCCTGCTTATAAAATTCCTGTAAAATCTCGAAACCTTTTTCATCCGGAAGTTTCTTATAGGACACGCCATCGGTCATATTCATATAGTACATTACTTTTTTTAGCTCATAGGATCTTTTCTCATAAAAGGTTCTCAAGACTGCTTCTATCGGCAGATCTATATTTTGGGTGGAGGTAGCCCAATTATTTATATCACCCATGACCTTTTCTGGAAATTCTGATTCAGTACCTCTGGCATGACCGCAATCGACTTGCCACAAACCATTAATATTTGAATAGGAGGTGCTATGGGTATGACCATGCAAATAGGCCACTACATTGTGTTCCAGGAGCAGCTGATGAAAGCGAAAGGATTTACGGGGATATTTATCCAATGAATCACCGATATGCCGATGTCGTCCATTATCCATATCAGGTATAGAAATAATCGGCTCATGCCCAGAGACAAAAATGTGGGTCTTTTGTGTACTTTTTAAATCATTCTCAAGCCAGGTATATAAGGCATCAACCACATCACCATCGGTTCCAACATCAGAAACACCATCGTAGTATTGGTTCAATACTACGAAATGGGCATTGCCATAATCAAATGAAAAGGTGGTTTCCTCACAACCCACTGGACCTTTATTGACAATATATGGCAGTATCATCCCACCTTTATTAAGTTCTCTTAAATAATCCATGGTTGGGGCATGTTCCAGCTCATGATTCCCCATAATTGGGTACCAGGGATACTCCTGGCCCAGCACTTCTGCAATCATCTCGCGGGAATCCTTGACTGGCTCTACATCACCGGGTGAGATCATAAACGCCCCTTTCCCAACCTTTTCAATCGCGTCAAGGGCTCCCCGAAAATAGATGGGTGAATCATATTCTGCCGTTGCTGTATAACGCCAATCTGCAGCCAGAATGAAGGAAAATTGCTCTTGCTCGCTGGTTTCGGATGCAGTGCAACTATAAAAACTTATCAGAACAAAAAGTATGGCACAATATTTAATGATTCTCATGAGTGCTCCTGAAGATTAATTAAAAGGATCCCTATCATAACTGAAAGGGTATGTATTTTCTGGATGATAGCTGACTTCAAGTGGATCGGCTATGCTACCTTTGTCGATTTGAATTTTGGTCATGCTAGATGTTTTCCAGCCTGAGTCAAAAGTCCAATGATGGCCGTCACCGTGGAGAAATAGGATGGGTTTTTTAAATTCTTCAGCAAGATCTTGGAAAGTTGTTAAAAGATTGGGATGATTGAGCTCGGGATTTGCCTGGGTAAGAATAACGAGTGCATCTGCATGGCTATTTTTAATGTTCTGTCGCATCCAGATGATGTCATTTGATTCAATCTTATCCCAGACAATCTGATCATGTATTCTGCTTCCTACTACATTCAAACCGATAAACAAAACATTCTCATAAACAAAGGTGAAGTTATCAATTTGCTCAGGTTGATGTTTTACGTTTAAGTCGTGATCCCACCTGTTCTCAAACATGGAAAAATATTGAAACCAATATTCCCAGGCCAAATCGGGGTTATCGCAGTCATTCCACTCATTATCCCCCATGACCATAAATACCGGACGATTTATGTTTTGCAATTGGCTGGATACGCGTTGATAGACAGCCTCATCACACGGTTCCGATCCTCTTTTAAAATCACCAAGATGAAAACAAAATTTTGATGCACTTCGTGTATTAATGTTCAAGATTTGTGAATCCAAGACCACAACCTCTGCTGCACCCCGAGGGACATCGCCCATCACCGAAAAACTAAATGACTGTTTAATTGGCTTAGGCATTTTGTTCATAGGGATACAGGCAACCAGAATAGAAACTATAGCAAGCAGCATCAGGACATTTTCTATTCCTGATCTCCATTTGGTTTTAAATCTGGGCATCATGATCATCGCTATTGGTCTACTTATGAATAGCTATTTGTGATCTTTGTTTGAATATCCTCATATGATCCTTTATAAGGACCCTCAGCTTCCATTTTCAGGCTGGTGAGAGCAGCGGACCATATGATGGCTTCTGCCGGACTGGCATTTAACCGTTTTGCAGTGTAACTGGCAATGCAGGTGTCGCCGCGTCCACTCCTGCCGATCAATTCTTCAGGATGAAATTCGGCTTCGTGGTATTTACCCTCAGCATAGACCAGAATCCCATCTCTATGGGTGATAACCACTTCCGCGGGTCCCCATTCGTGAATCATCTTAGCGGCTTTAAAAATATCCTTTTCGCCAGTGAGAGATTCTGCTTCAACAATATCCACCTTAAGAAAATCGATCATTGATAAAATATATTCTTTTTCCGGCCAAGGTAGGTTTACCAGAGTTTTATCTTCGGAGACTACCCGGATAAACCCTTGAGCGTCTGCAACCAGCAGACCACTGCGTTGATGAAGATGCTCCACTACAGACAGCGGAGTTTCACCACGGATCGAACCATTTATCAGATAGGCTTTTGCCTCAAGCCCATCAAATTGTTCATTGGTATAGGATCCTGCCGTTAGCGGTGTCGTAATGATGCGTTCATCTGGATTGGAAGAGGGGTAGTCCAAAGTCATATGAGTGGATTGTTCGGTAAACGTAGGATAAACATCGACTCCAGCATGCTCCAAATCCCGGAGAATATTTGAATCCTCCTCTGCCAGGCGAGTGACTGCTGCAACCTTTAATCCAGTCCTAACAGCTGCCTGGGCTCCATAATTAAAGCCTCCCCCTCCAACCTGCCGAGTTCCAGCGGAGGAAATAATGGTATCTTTGGTAAAATTTCCAAATATTACAATGTCATACGATTTCACAGAATCCCTCTTCAATTTCCAGCTCTAAGCTCTAACTTTTATTTTCCACAGTGTTGATGCCAGAATCATGGAAACGATTGACGATCCAATCCAATATATGATAACGGTTGAAAAATCATATTGCATCACACCATCTACCAGCATGGAGTTATTGTCAATTAGATATCCACTGATTTGGTCCTGGAGACCCGCGCCGATATAGGAGAAAACCCCGATGACTCCCATGGCCGCACCCGCTGCTTTTTTCGGTGCTATATCGATGGCAAACAACCCACCTAATGCTGCCAGTAGTCCACTCAGGGTAAAACCATACACAAAAAATGCTGTTGTAAGCACAATAGGATGTCCTGGAGCAAGATAGAATATCACAAATAAGGAGATAATCTCGATGATGCCAAAAATGAGTGTTACAGGCGGTCGTCTGGCACCAAAATATTTATCTGAAATCCATCCATAGGCGACACAACCGATGATACCGGCCAGGGTGTTTAAGCCCAGAATTCCTCCCGCTTCGATCAAGGAATAACCTTTGGCTTCTTGCAGATATAATATGCCCCAACTATTTATGGCGTAACGGGTCATGTACATACTGGCACTGGCAATTCCCAGGATCCAGATGGCCGGGGATTTTAAAATAATCTTTTGGGCATCCTTCGTGCTCGCGTGCGCATTGTCTTCGACACCGTGATCGTTCTTCCAAGCGGCAATGGATGGTAGCCCCAGAGTCTGAGGTCGATCCTGCATTATCCAATAGATACCATAAGCAACAACGATGCTAAATATACCAGGACCTATAAATCCGGCTTGCCAGCCCCAGAAAGATACGATTGAGGCCGTAACGACAAAAGTGAGTCCTTCGCCAAGGGCATGGGCTGTACTCCATAATCCGTAGTAAAGACCCCGCTCTTTGTTGCTATACCAGTTTGAAAGCGAAACGGCACCTGTGGGAGCTCCAAAACCCTGGAACCAGCCATTCAGACCCCACAGGACTATCCAAACCCAAAGGATTGAGGACCAACCCATGGCAATATTCACAAAGGCCGACATTAAAACACCAAAAGCAAAGAAGCGCTTTACATTGGCATGGTCTGCCAGAAAGCCATTAGTAAGTTTTCCAATAGCATAAGCATAAAGTAGCGCTGAGCCAATGTTACCAAGATCCATGGCTGTAAACACACCGCTGTCGATAAGCGGTTTTTTAACGACATTCATGGCTAATCGCAGAGGATAGGCAAAACCGTAACCCACAGTAATGCCCAACATGACCTTTAGTCGATATTTTTTATATAACCTATCAATGGTCGATTGATCCTGGATTGGTTCCTTGTCTTTACCAGTGGCAAAAAAACTCAGTATTCTATTCATCCTTGCTCCTTCGCTATCTAACTCTAGGGTATTAAGACGATTTTCATGGCAGATTTAGCTACGTGATCCATACTTTTTAGATCTAGACCTAACTTAGTAAAGGCTGCCGGTCCATCTTTCAATGACACTGTTCCAGTAAAGAAATTATCCATATCCAGTTGCTTAGAGTCAAGCATATCTATGGCTGGGACCATGGTATTCTGTCCGATGTAGGAGCCCAACACCTTGATAGCATTTCGAGTTATGTCATATGGTTTAATCGTTACATCAATACTGCTGTCCATACCAAAAGCGAGGACTTTGCCGCCAGGAGTTACGTACTTGATCGCATTTGCTAGTTGGGTTCCGATTGCATCTATGACGATGTCGAATTTTTTTCCATTCGTTAACCTAAGGACCTCTGCTTCAAGATCACATTCCTCAGGATTTAATACAGGATGGCCAAACTTTTTGGCGATGTCTATGCGAAATGGATCGATTTCTGTGGTGACAACTTGCGTAGCCGCATTCCTGGCTATGGCTGTGAATAAATACCCTATAGGACCGCACCCCAATACCAAAACAGAATCATAGGGTTGCATTTGAACAATATTCATACCGTTTAATACCGTTGCCAGCGTTTCAAGCTGCGTTGCAGTGATATCATCCAAGGAATCCGGAATTTTAAAACAGACATCTTCGGTTGCCAGCACATACTCTGCATAACCACCATTTTGGAATACACCCAAAGTTCTGTTCTTCAATTCGGTACATTGGGAACTTTGACCACTTCGACAAAACTCACAAACACCACACCTGGAATTGTTGTCCAGGGCCACTCTGTCACCCAAGGCGACGGCAGTTACGGCGCTTCCTATTTCTACGACTTGTCCAGCGAATTCATGGCCTAAAACTACATTTTTTTTGTAGGCATGCTTTCCTTCGAGAATTTTAACATCGGTTCCACAGATGCCACAAGCAGCGACTTTTACAAGCACCTGATTTTGCTCTGACACTTGTGGAAGAGCTAACTCTTCAAAGTCTATTTTGCCAACATCTTTAAATAATAACGCCTTCATCGTCTTCATAATTTCCCCTCGCTTCACATGTCTTATAGCACAATCGCTAGTTAATTCTCATATTCAAAACGAATCACATCTTCAATGTGGTCATAAACTGAATAGTCTTCTCAGCTGAAGTATTTCCGTCAGGAAATGGTAAAATCTCTGCTGAAAGAAATCCATTATAGTTTACTGCTTCCAGTTTGGATACAATCTTCGGAAAATCCAGATGCCCAGCTCCCGGGTACCAACGGTTTGAATCTGCAATATGAAAATGAAAGATCTGCTGATCTGCATTTTCAATACTTTGGTAAATATCTGGTTCCTCGATATTCATATGAAAAGTATCCAAAAGCAGCCCCACATTTTCCTTACCCAAGTCCTTTAACAAACTTAAACCCTGATCCACAGAATTGATTGTATTTGCTTCATAACGATTACAGGGCTCAATGGCCAGCTTCACATCAGGATTAACAGAGGCACACTCATCAAGGGCCTCTATGATCCATTGATTCGCTTGTTCCATATCAGCTCCATCTGCTACAATGCCTCTGATCAAGCCGATAATAACCAATGAATTCAATTCAGTAGCCAGCTCGACTTGACTTTTTATCCGATCAATAGCTTTGCGACGAATGTTCCGATCTGGATCAGAAAAGGAGAGTCCCTCCTCTCCAAAGGCCTGTCCCGTACCAATGGCTGATACGGGAAAATCCTGGTCAATGGTCAGAGCTTTTATTTTTGGAAGATCGAGCAGCTTTGGATCCCGAACTGTGAGTTCAATCCCAGTGTATCCCAACGATTTGATCGTCTCTGTATTCTGCTCCAAATTTCCTTTAAAAGCCAAAGCGGCAAATTTCGCCGGCTGTGTCGATATGACAATACTCAGTTTCATGCGCTATAAACCCATCTTCCTGATAGCATAAATAGGTCTCCAACCCTTTGTGAAAGGTTCTTTCATATAGGGTTCCATCTCTTCTTCTGTTCGCATAGTTGTTTTTTCGATTGGTGGTACAGTTCCTGAAGGGAAAGCCTCATAAATCTCTTCCCAAACCAATGTCAAATATGACAGGATAGCTGCGAT
>CAZOBQ010000038.1:0-17291 GCA_964578155.1 uncultured Lentisphaeria bacterium | reverse complement strand
TTACACCCACACTGTTTGACATAAAGTCACCTAACCAATAATCATGGTTGCCGCCAAAATAGTGAATATCAATTCCAGCCAGGACGAGCTCTCGCATTTTTGCATAGACTTCATAGTAATCCTGAGTAACAACATAACCATATTCAAAATAGAAATCGAACCAGTCTCCAACGATAAATAGGGTGGCTCCCTCATCTTTGATCTGATCCATAAGTTTGAATAATTCGTTCCGACGTTTGCGTTCAACATCATCGACATGAAATCGTAAATGAACATCAGATAGGAAATAGGCAGTTTTACTCATGTATTCAAAGTAACCTTGATCACCACATCTGAAATGGCAAATATTGCTTACTCAAATGCAGGGATATCGCTTCGTGTAGCTCGATACACTTAACTTTATGAGCGTTTGACAAGTCTCACACCTAGGCTTATCTTGCTTGGAATTATTGGAACTTGAGGATGCTTCTTGCATACAACACATTATGAAAAATATTTATATCACATATAGATCAATTCTAAGCGCTCTGGTCGTGCTCTTCTTTATAACTGGGCAAGTGGAAGCTAAATACGGTAAAAATAAAGTACAATATAAAGGTATGGAGTGGTCATACATTCAGACCGCTCACTTTGACATCTATTATTACGACGGGGGAGAATCAATCGCATACTATGCGGCTGATGTTGCCGAAAAGTCATATACTCAGATCTCATATCAGCTTGATTGGCGCCTGAGTAAACGAATCTCTATTCTAGTGTATAACTCTCATAATGATTTTCAACAGACCAATGTAACCCTGGGCTATCTCCAAGAGGGAATCGGTGGTTTCACTGAACTCTTTAAGAATCGTGTTGTCCTGCCATTCGAAGGAAGTTATGAGCAGTTCAGACATGTACTCCACCATGAGATGACCCACGCAATTGTCAATGATCTTATTTTCGGTGGGAATGTGCAATCCATAGTATCAGGCAAAATGCGGGTGAATATTCCACTGTGGCTGGCTGAAGGATATGCTGAATATTCATCACTGGATTGGGACTCCAGGGCTGATATGATCATACGAGATGCGGCTATCAATGGGAGCTTACCTCCCGTACAGTATTTGAATTACTATATGGCTTATAAAGGTGGACAAAGTGTGGTTCGGTATATTGGTGAAACCTTTGGCGTCGAGCGGATCGGTGAGATTTTCCATGAAACACGTCACTTTAAGGATGTCCCCAAGGCCATAGAACATACTTTGGGACTGGATCTAAAAACCTTGACAGATAAATGGCATTTTGAAGTGAGACGAGATTATTGGCCAGACATCGAGGGCAGGGGCAGCCTGGATGATCTTGGATATCGTTTAACGGATCACAGTAAAACTCAGAACTATTTTAACGTAAGTCCCACGGTATCACCTAATGGTGGCAAAGTAGCTTTTCTCTCTGACCGTTCAGGATACGCTGATATCTATGTAATGTCTGCAGACGATGGTCAAGATCTTAAGAAAATAATTTCAGGTCAAAGAACTGCTGAGCTGGAAGAATTGAAGTGGTTAAGCCCTGGACTCTCATGGGCACCTGACAGTAGACATTTGGTTTTTGCAGCTAAGTCTGGTGATGAAGATGCACTTATTTTTTACGATACTGAAAAAGAAACCAAGCATACTCACAAATTAGGACTTGATGGTATTTTTACCGCTGCATGGTCACCCGATGGGAAGCACGTCGCCTTCTCAGGTCTGAAAGATGGTGCTAGTGATCTGTTCATATACTCCATTAAAACCAAAGAGGTTACCCAGTTAACTTATGATCTATTCTCTGATACAAGACCTTCATGGTCACCTGATGGAAGTGAGATAGCCTTTGTCTCTGATCGGGGATCTTATCTGATGACAGGAAATATTCTGCCAGGGTCTCCATTTGCTCGTAAAATTTTGGATACGCACGATTTCAGATCAACGGATATCTATACGATCAATGTTGAATCAGGCAAGCTCAATAGAATCACCGACAGCCCTGGTAGCGAGGATTCACCTTCTTATGCTAACACTGTCCCCAAACTTGCCTACACTTCAGACAGGACCGGAATTTGGAATATTTATTTTCATGATTTAGAAACTGGGAATGAAACTCCAGTTACTGATATCATGACCGGTATTTTTCAGATCAGTTGGAATAAAGATGATTCACGCCTTGTTTTCGCTGGGTATGAAAAAGGGGGCTGGGATATTTTCACCATTAATAACCCACTGGAAAGACCCATCCTGGGTTCCATACCCACCTTGTCGAATTATCTTGAGCGGAAGAATCTACAACTAGATCTGACCTATTCAGACACATTACCAGAGCCTGAAGCCCAAACAAATAGTCCGTATGAAAGTCACGTCTTTGCCTATGGTAATCGATTTGAGGATGCCGCAGTTACTAAAGGTCTTGAGATTCCCACTAACAGTGGCAAAGATAGTTCGGGTGCCTATGAAGTAAATCAGTATAAAACCCAATTTACGGTGGACCTGGTAGATGCCCAGGCTGGTTACAGTAATTTCTTTGGTGTCCAGGGGAATGCATTGATGGTTTTTTCAGATATTATGGGTAATCATAGAATCCAATTTGGATTTGAACTATACCGGGATCTGGAGAGCTCAGATCTTATCCTGGGATACGATTATCTCCCTAATCGAACCAATTTCCATTTCATGATATATAACTTCCCTGATCAATACTTGAGTCTTAACTATGATCCAAGTTCACCATACATTTATAATCTCTGGAATTTCAGAAAGTATGGATCCGTTTATGGCTTAGACTATTCGTTTTCGAAGTATTCTCGTTTTGAGGCTAATATCAACTGGCTGAACATCTATCAGAGTTTGACGCAGATTAGTGGCTACATGGACATTGAGGATCGGATAGAGTCTTCGAATTCGACTTATTTGTTACCGGAAATTAAGCTGAGCTTTGACAATGTCCTTTATGGCAGTCTGTATCCTATTGATGGATGGCGTACGGAGCTCGGTCTTCGGGCGTCTCCCTATTTCGAGAATTCCGCTCGTCAGTTTGTGACCCTGCGTGCAGACTTGAGACGGTATTTCAAATTTGGTCGTGAATATTCAATCGCACTGAGGCTATCTGGTGGAACGAGTCACGGTAGAACTCCTGAAAAGTTTATGGCTGGTGGAATTGCCAACTGGCTTAACTATGAGCTTGATAACAATTATATCAACTTTCTTGCGAATTATGAAGATCTCTATTTTTCAGAATATATTCTACCTGTTAGAGGTGCGCCATATTTTGGATATGTAGGGAATCACTACACAGCCTTTAATGCAGAATTTAGATTCCCCTTTATTGAATATCTTTCCATGAAATGGCCAATCTCATTGGTCCTTGGTAATGTTAGGGGAGAGATTTTCAGTGATATGGTTAAAACCTGGGATGAAAGTCAACTCGTGGACCGGACTTTGTCCGATGCTCTTATTACCAACCAGGGCAATACCTTTTGGGGTGCAGGTTACGGGATGAGAATGAATCTGGGTATATTCGTCTTGAGGTATGACATGGCCTTCGACATGTCAGAAGCAAAATTATGGGATAATCGTCAACACATCTGGTCTCTCGGCTTGGACTTTTAATGCAGACTATTCTTAGACTCACAGGGCGAAAAGTAATCGGCTTAATAGCCAATATTGGTGAGATATTTATACTCCTGGGTAAAGCAGTAAAATACATTCGATATTTTCATCAGGATCGCATTCTGTATAACGAGCAATTTTATCGCTTGGGTGTGAAAGCCCTCCCACTCGTCGCCATTATTGCTGTCTTTGCTGGTGCGGTCGCCGGGTGGCAAGGTGCCTATCAATTGGAAGATACTCTGCCCCCTAGATTTTTTGGGCAGATTGTCGCCGTTGGAATTTTATCAGAAATGGGTCCTGTCCTTACAGCACTGGTTCTGGCGGGGCGTAATGGCTCATCCATTGCTGCTGAGATAGCAACCATGAAAGTTACAGAGCAAATAGATGCACTGGAGGTGATGGCGATAAACCCAATTCGGCATCTGGTAACACCTCGTGTGGTCTCAATGGTTGTTATGTTGCCTCTACTGGTTGTAGTTGCCGACATTATTGCCTTATTCACAGCAGCCTTGATCGGAGATTTGTTTTTTAACATTAGTGTAACCATGTTCTTCAACTCATTTCAATCTGTTTTTGTATTCACTGAGGATGTTGTACCCAGTATGGCAAAAGCACTCAGTTTTGGTATTTCAATTGGGTTGATCAGTTGTTGGGTGGGTTTGAAGGCTACTCGTGGAGCTACTGGTGTTGGTCGCGCCGCCATTCATGCCTTTGTCTTTTCGGCAACCATTATTCTGATCAATGATTACATCGTCGCAACTCTCGTTTTTTAAAGAAAGTCAAATTTAAAACTTATGGCAAAAAGTAAGACTGTTTATGTCTGTGACGCGTGTGGAGCAGAATACCCAAAATGGGTTGGCCGTTGTGGTAGTTGTGGTGCATGGGAAAGTGTAAAAGCTTTCAAGCAGGGACCTCTAAAAACAAATCCCACAGGACCACCGTCTGAACTAAAATCACTGGACCAGATCAATAGAGATGGCGAGAGTAGAATCCGTACAAAACAAGCCGAATTTGACGCTGTTGTCGGTGGCGGCTTGGTCAAGGGAAGTATCATCCTTTTTGGAGGACAACCTGGCATCGGGAAGTCCACCTTGTTATTGCAACTGTGCGGGTTGATGGCAACATCTGATCACCGTGTCCTCTATTTTTCAGGGGAAGAGAGTGGTGAGCAATTAGCCATGAGAGCCGACCGTCTTGGTGTGAAGTCAGACAAACTCATGTTCGCCAATGAGGCAGTCGTGGAGAATATCACACGTTCAATTAGCGAGCTGAAACCCCTAGTTGTCGTAATCGATTCAATCCAGACAGCCTATTCGGAAAGTGGTGAGAATCTACCTGGGAGTATTAGCCAGGTGCGAGAAAGTGCTGCCCATCTACTCAGAGCTGCGAAGGAAATGAATGTCTGTATCATCATGGTGGGGCACATCACCAAAGATGGATATCTTGCCGGCCCAAAAATGCTAGAACATTTGGTGGACACAGTCTTATACCTCGAAGGCGATCGGCAATCACAAGTGAGACTGCTCAGGGCCGCTAAAAATCGATTTGGATCGACCAATGAACTGGGAGTCTATGAAATGCTACGCGAGGGACTTATCCCTGTGGAAAACCCTGCAAAATTATTTCTCTCCAATCGTCATAGTGAAGTAAGTGGAACTGTAGTGGTTACCAGTCAAGAAGGAACCCGAACCTTTTTCCTGGAAGTGCAAGCTCTGGTGGCAGGTGCTTCATATGGCAACCCACAACGGAATGTAACTGGATTTGATCTCAGACGTTTGCAGATGTTATTAGCTGTCCTGGAAAGAAGAGCTGGCTTCCAGCTAGGAACCCAGGATGTATTTATCAATGTGGTTAGCGGACTAAAAATTGCTGAACCAGCAGCCGATCTCGGTGTTGCCATAGCCATTATCTCAAGTCTTCGCAATCATGTGGTTGCTGCAACAGATTTAATCATTGGGGAAATTGGACTGGGCGGTGAAGTCCGCAATGTGGGGCAGATCAGGCAGAGAGTCGAAGAAGCCAAGAAACTCGGCTTTAATCGTGTTATTTTACCTCACGGCGAACACAAAGACCTAAAAGACCTGGGTTTGACCATCGCACCTGTTCGTAGTGTGGCCGATGCTGTAGATATTATTTTTTAAAGAATTAGAATTAACTATTATGCAAATCGAAGATTTAAAAACCTGTCCTGACTCAAAAGCCAGGGCGGGGGAAATTCATACTGCACACGGATCAATAAAGACTCCGGTATTTATGCCTGTGGGCACAGCGGGATCAGTAAAATCATTGTCTCCAGATGATCTCGTCGATACAGGATCCCAAATTATTTTGGGCAATACCTACCATCTGTTATTACGACCTGGAATGGATATCATACAATCCGCTAGTGGACTACACAAGTTCATGAGTTGGAGTGGCCCGATTCTAACGGATAGTGGAGGATACCAGGTCTTTTCTCTTGGGGCAATGAATAAGATCACTGAAGAAGGTGTGGTCTTTCAATCCAGGCTAGATGGATCTAAACATGAATTGAGTCCCGAGATTAGTATGGATATTCAAAGAATTCTGGGTCCTGCTCTTGTCATGGCCTTTGATGAATGTACATCCTATCCCGCCAGTATTGACGTTGCTAGAAAATCTATGGAACTCACACATCGATGGGAGAAACGAAGCCTTGAGTATTTCCGTAGCACAAAACCAATCTATGGGCATGAGCAGCAATTGTTTGGTATCGTGCAGGGAAGTATATACCCAGACTTGCGTAAGATCAGTGCCGAAGCGCTAGTAGAAATGGGATTTGATGGCTATGCAATTGGAGGCCTGAGTGTTGGGGAGCCTAAAGATGATATGTATGCCATTACTGATGTTGTGACTGACATTCTGCCGGCCGATCAACCGAGGTATTTAATGGGTGTTGGCAAACCGGAAGACCTGGTAAAGGCGGTGGGGCTGGGTGTGGATATGTTTGATTGTGTCTTACCAACTAGAAATGCCAGACATGGGATACTATACACTTGGGATGGACCTGTATCTGTCAAAGCTGCTCGCGAAAAAGATTCCCATGAGCCACTTGATGCTGAGTGTACTTGCTACACATGCAAGAATTTCACTAAGGCATATTTGAGACACCTATTCAAGGCCAATGAATTATTGGTCTATCGCCTGGCAAGCATTCATAATATCCATTTTTATCATGCGCTCATGAGCGTTATGCGTGAGTCTATTATAAAGGGTACGTTTTCTCAGTTTACATCGGACTTCTTTAATAGATACAATATTAAACGCGCAGCAGGAGCAGTTCAGTGAAAATGTCATTGGCCTCGAACTTGATTGAAGCAAAATTTGTGGCTCGACCGAATCGTTTTCTATCTCAAGTTGAAATTAATGGTGAAATACATGATTCCCATGTTCCGGATCCTGGTCGTTTGAAGGAGTTGCTGTTTCCGGGAGCTAGAGTTCTCGTAGAACCCAAATCAGGTGCCGAGCGGAAGACGAAGTTTGCAACCGTCATGGTTTACTCGGGAGAAGAACTGATATCCATCAATTCACAACTACCCAATCGCTTTGTTCGTTTCTGTCTTGATAGTAGACTGATTCCTGCGTTTTCAGGTTGGCGTGTTAAGAAACAAGAATATACTTTAGGGTCATCCCGGTTTGATTTTTTACTCGAGAAAGATGGACAGGAAAAATTATTGGAAGTAAAATCTGCAACTCTGGTGGAAGAGGGTATTGCCCGTTTTCCTGATGCAGTCACAGCCAGGGGTACTCGCCATGTGAACCACCTGGTGGAATCCATCAATGAGCAACGGTCGGCTGCTGTTCTTTTTATTGTACAACGATCTGATGCTCTGGCATTTGAACCTCATTGGGAAAGAGACCCACAGTTCGCACAGGCACTTGAAACAGCTGTCGGTAAAGGTTTAGAGTTGTTCATCTATACAACACACCTGGAGTCTGATAGCATCACATTGGGGCAATCCATACCCTATAATCTGGTTCACAATGAATAGTGGCATTTACAAAAGTTTTGTACTCATCTGGAGTCTGCTAATAATCTGGACATGTGCCAGCGAGAGAGCGATCACAGGTGGGCCGGAAGATAAAGAATCACCCCAAATAATCTTTAGCACACCTGAGAATGAATCTATTGGTGTTGACACAAAAACTGAGATTTATATCAAATTCAGTGAGCAAATGAAGCAAACAACAGTAAAATCTGCTCTTCAGCTTTGGCCAAGACCACCTGGTGGATATGAGATAAATACTAGCTGGACCTGGATTAAAGTAGTGTTCGATCAAGCCCTGGATAGTAGTGAGACCTATCTGCTGACTCTAGATAAGACAGCCGAGGATCTCAAGGGAAATAAGCTGGCGAGTACGTATATATTAGCCTTCAGTACAGGTGACAGCTTGAACTCAGGTCGGTTGACCGGAAGCATCAATGGTGGTCTAGATATCAAAAAAAATGGGGATCTCTTCCTTTATCGTACCTATGATGTTAACCTCGATCAATTGAGGAGCCAACCAGCAGACTATATCTTTCAAACTGATAATGAGGGCAATTTTGAATTACCCTATCTTGCAGAGCAATCTTATACACTCTTTTATCATTGGGATAGGAATCGCAATAAAAAAATTGACGGGGATGACTTCTTTGGGAGACCCACAAAAGCCTCTGTCTTTGCAAGGAGCGATAGTTTGAGGGTTGACCATCGTATTTGGCCTCAATCACTTCCAGTGAGTCAGGTCAGACTACTTGATCTATCTGATATTGGAGAGCAATTTCTGCAGATCCGTACTGGGCGCCCTGTTACCAATGAGACAGTGGAAAATTTTGAATTGGTTTCTGATGGTGATACACTTGCTTTTCTGGGAGCAACTACTGTTTCTGAGGACAACTACGCTATTCATGTGAATACGGCAGCATCGATGATTGATAGTTCATTAATATGGATTCGTAACTTCGCTGATACGAGTAAGTACATACTTCACTCTGATACATTACAATATCTCAAGATGACTGGTTTGGATACACTGGTACTTGAGCCACTGGCGGTAGCCTGGAAAAATGGGAAGCGTGAAAAACTTCCGTCTGATCTATCATCCATATATATCAAAGCAAATTTACCTTTCTCTTTTACTGCTGATACTGCCTTTCAACTTGTTGATAGTGAGGAAGATTCTGTCAGAATACCAGGAAAACTCAATGAGGTTTCGTCCATGTTGTGGGAGTTCATACCGGATGACACCTTAGATGATGGAAAATTTTTCAAATGGCAAGTGAATACAGATCTTCTCCAGGCTCCTTTAAATGGTTTTCCAATGGACTCAGTGATGACAGGTAAACTCTTCTCAGTCAATGCTGATTCATTGGGGAGCGTTCGGTTGATGCACATGGGGACGGAGCCTCTAAACTGTATTTTAGTCTCAAAGGGAGTAAAGAGAGAATTTAAACTCCGGCCCACGATACCATATCTCATCACCGATCTGGTTCCTCAGGAATATTTTTTATCAGCCTACATTGATAAAAATGGAGATAGCAGATATAGTAGCGGTGGCCTGGAACCAGCAGACAAAGCCGAATCATTTTGGGTCTATCCGTCTGAGATCAAGGTAAGAGCACGGTGGGAAACTGACCTCGGTCTATGGAGGCTCGGAGAGAATTAAGGTATGTTAACCTTTCATAAATATGTAGCTGCTGGAAATGATTTTATCATTATTGACAATTGGAATGATGGAATTCACCTTAGTTCTGAGCAAATCATCCGCCTGTGTGATCGTAGATTTGGAATCGGAGCCGATGGAGTATTATTGCTTGGTCGGGTTGACCAATACGATTTCCGTATGAATTATTTTAATGCAGATGGCAGCAGAGGGGAAATGTGTGGAAACGGTGCAAGAGCTCTGGTGAAATTCGCTGAATCTCTAGGGAAAATTGAATCGTCTGGTTCATTTTTGGCTGACGATGGAAGTCATCAGTTTAAGCTGATTCAGAATCAAGTAGAATTAGAGATTTTAGTAAACGATGAACTTCGTAATTGGGAAGTTCCCACATTGGATTCCTGCTTTATCAATACAGGTGTGCCACATATCGTCTCCCCCGTTAATCAAATTCATGAACAAGACCTGCTTGCCCTTGGGGAAGCAATGAACCAACACCCAAGTCACCCCAAGGGAACCAATCTCAATTTAATTGAACACCGGGATGGGTCTCTATATGTGAGAACTTGGGAACGTGGTGTGAACACCGAGACTCTGGCATGTGGGACGGGTGCTGCAGCTGCAGCCATCTATGCACATGAGGTCTGGGAAACCCCCTGGCCTGTATCCTTGTCATTTAAAGGTGGGGAACTAAAAGTTGATCATCGTAAGAATCAGTATTGGCTTCAAGGCGATGCTGAATTAGTTTTTATAGGTCAATTCACATTATCAAAAATTTAATGCAATTGAGAGAAATGAGGTAGAAGATGTCTTTTTTTGCAGTCATTATGGCTGGAGGCGTTGGAAAAAGATTCTGGCCACAGAGTCGTCGGGCTACACCTAAGCAATTGTTAAATATTGCCGGTGAAAACAGTATGTTACGTATGACTGTTTGAAGCAGGTTACAGAAGTTGAACAGATTTTAATTGTTACAAACTCAGATCAAGAAATGGCTATTCGTAATGAGATCCAGGAATTACCTGTGGCAAATATTTTAATTGAACCTGAAGGAAAGAACACAGCTCCTGCAATTGGCCTGGCAGCAATAATGATTCAAAAACGTGATCCTGATGCAGTCATGGGAGTTTTCCCTGCAGACCATTACATAGAGGATGTCACGGCTTTTACTGGCTTCATTAATCAAGGGATCGCTGTTGCAAGTAGCATGATGGGCTTGGTGACCTTCGGTGTCATTCCCACGCGACCCGCTACAGGGTATGGATATATTCAATATCATGCAAGGACCGAACCTGACGAACCTGTTTTCGCTGTAAAAGCCTTTGCTGAAAAACCAGATTTTAACACAGCGAATCTTTTTCTGAAAAGTGGAGATTTTCTATGGAATAGTGGTATGTTCGTCTGGCATGTTGATGCTATCTTGAAAAGTTTTCAGGAATTTTTACCTGAGATTTGGGATAGTTTAGAAAATATTAAGCGTGCTATTGGTGAACCCGTATTTGACTCTGTTTTGACAGTCGAATGGGCAACCCTGAGAAGCATTTCTATTGACTATGGTGTTATGGAGAAGGCAAAGAATGTCTTTGTCGTTGAGGTCGATTTTGCCTGGAATGATGTTGGTTCCTGGGATGCGGTCCATGAAATGAGTGATAAGGACGAGCATGGGAACGTCTCCAAAGGGGACGTCCTCTACCATGACGCAAAGAATAATTTGATTTATGCAGAAGGTAAAACGGTAGCCATTATGGGACTTGATGATCTGGTGGTTATAGACACTGAGGATGCCCTGTTGATCATACCCAGAGGACAAACTGAAAAAGTAAAAGAATTGGTAGATGGTTTTCAAAAAGACAAACGGGATTCAATACTATAAATGAATGCGGAACGAATCCGTGATGAGTTTGAGGCCCTGGCAGAAAAGCTGGGCTATACTATTCGGTATGAAAAAGGTGATTTCAGGGGCGATGTCTGTCGCATCAAATCAGAAAATGTCATTATCATCAATAAAGTGATCCCCATCACTCATCAAAATTATGCTTTCTCGAGAATATTTGCCGAAGAAAACCTTTCTCAGCTGAGTGTCTTACCAGTCCTGAGATCCATGATTGAGGAAGTAAGCGAAGAATCTACTTCAGACTTGTTTGTAGAGGAGAATAAGGATGCTTAAAAGAGAAGAACTCTTAGTCTCCTTAGCCTTAGTCCTGATTATTGCCGTGCTGGGGTATCTAGTGAATCAATTTATGGGGTTTGGTGAGCATCCGATTCTGGCAAATGTGGTCTTTGCTGTCATCGTGATCAATCTATATCAGCCTTTACGATCAAGTGCTAGAAAGCTTATGCTTTGGCTCGTTGCCAGATCGTATTTTGAGAGAAACGAGCGTTTCAGGACTATGCTGGATGAACTGGATCGGGTCGAAACCTATCGGGAAATGTTAGATATGGTTCCTGGAAGTTTAAAATATCTTTTTGAATCAGATATTGTAGCCCTGTTTGTTCGACGCAAGGGCATCTTCAAGGTGGAGTCCTCAATTGCCCCGGTCCCCATCTTTTTAGATGGTTTGAGTGTGGATAAAGAGCATGCGATTCTCCAGGAATTATTCCAAAATACTCATCATCTCCTAAATGTGAGTTATAGCGTGAATGACCTTGATTCTGATCCTACTGAAGTTCCTTCGATGGATTATCGGAATTTCAAACTTTTCAACTGGGCAATCCCTTTGAAGACAAATAGCAAATTGGCAGGATTTATCCTTCTGGACAAGATGCCAATGGATATGCAGGCCCGACGTTCTGGCACACTTTTCAATTTTGTAGTGGATGAAATAGCGGTGATACTTGAAAAGAGGAAACTCTATCATAGAATTAGGCTAGAGGCAAGAAAACAGGAAGCTCTCAGTTTAATCGCAACTAAAATGGCCATTACTCGAAATACGACCCGAATATTCAATATGTTACTGGATCAAGTAAACATGATTATTCCTTTCGATGCCTGTGGCGTTTTCTTGGTTTCTTCAGAAGACGAAAATATTGAAAAGTTCTTACAAAGGGGATACAACACTAGAAGACTTAACCCGCTAAAGCTGAAAATCGGCAGGGGAATTGTAGGCCGTTGTATTGCTACCCGTAAATCAATTTCAATTCCTGATGTACGCCGTGAAAAAGCCTATATTTCGGGTAGAACTGACTCCCGCTCAGAATTATGTGTCCCAATCGCTGGCGGTTCTCAGATTTATGGAGCCATCAACCTGGAATCAAATAAGGTGGCTGCTTTTAGTGAGGATGATCTTGACTTTTTGCTGACTATCGCTACACAGGCCGGTGTTCTAATGGAACGATATCATATTGAACAACGGGTGGATATGCAAAGCGATTTGTCAGAGGATATGGCAAAAGCGGAGGTTATCCAGAAATCCCTGCTGCCAAATATACCTCCTGAGCATGATGATGTAGAATTTGCAATCCAATATTTACCTTGTAAAAAAATTAGTGGTGACTTCTATGATGTCACAAGTAGGACCGAAGATATATTCAGTCTTGGTATTGGGGATGTTGTTGGCAAAGGTATCTCTGGTGCTTTGATCATGTCAAACTTCTATGCTGCATACCTGAATGAACTACAAAAGGGTTTACCACTGCCAAGTCTTATCAGTAACCTGAACAAGTACATGACAGATGATACACAATTGGATGAGCAACTAACTTTTTTTATCAGTAAGATGGATGTTGATAATGGTCTGATCCGCTATGTAAATGCAGGTCATCCATCCCCATTGATCTTTCACCAGGATGGCAGTTTTGAGCGATTGGAAGCTGGAGGGCCGTTATTGGGCTTTGATCCGGAATTTACCTATGAGATGGATGAAGTGAAGCTGCAACCTGGGGATATGATTCTGTTGTACACTGATGGAATTACTGAAACTGTGAGTAAGGCCGGGCAGCTATTTGATGAGGTGGGGATAATTAAATCAATTCAATCGCATCTGCATAAGCCAATTCAAGAGATCGCTCGTTTGTTTGTTGAGGATTTAGAAAAGTTTAATGGTAAATCTTCTTATGAAGATGATGTAACCTTTATTTTAAGTCGATATACAGGTATTCCGTCTTAAAATCTAAATAGAGAGCGTCCCTGACTATGTCACACGAAAAATGTCTTGCGTATCTTGGAATAATAGAGATTTTTGGAGGCCTTAAAATTAGGCAGAATTTTATATATTTAAATGGTGTTCCAAATCAACTATAAAACCACTTTTCACACCGCATCACCGGTTGTGAATTTAATTATCTTATACACTTAATTTTATCGAGGAGTTGAGCATGAAAGATTATTTGACAAAGGATATCAGAAACGTTGCCATTGTCGGCCACGCTTCATCAGGGAAAACGGCTCTGAGTGAAGCAATGCTGCATTCGGCAGGACTTACAAACCGTATGGGAACCATCGCAGAGGGGAATACAAAATCCGATTATAGACCAGAAGAGATTGAGCGCCAATGTTCAGTTGGAACCTCACTTTTGGCTATTGAATGGCAAGAGACAAAACTCAATATTTTAGACACACCTGGATTCAGTGACTTCGTAGGTGATGCACTCAGTGCTGTCCGTGTTTCTGATACAGGTTTAATTGTCGTTGATAGTACTCAAGGCCCAGAAATGGGAACTGAGAATATGTGGAATTACTGCTATGACTATCACATCCCTAGAACATTTGCCATCACGGGTATAGATAAAGAGCATTCTGATTTTCATCGTGCATTTGATCGCCTCAAAAAGAACTACGGACATCATGTGACTGCCTTGCAGCTCCCAGTCAACGAGGGTATCGGATTTAACAAGATTGTAGATATTATCCGTAAGAAAACCTTGGTCTTTGCAGATGGGACTGGAAAATATACCATGGAAGATCTTCCTACTGGAATAGCTGATGAAGTTGAAACCATGTATACAGAATTGGTTGAGCAAGTTGCAGAGTCTGATGAAGCCTTAATGGAGAAATATTTTGATCAAGGTGAACTCTCTGAAGATGATCTTCGACATGGTCTTCGTGAAGCCATCATTCACAAACAGATATTCCCAGTATTTTGCGCTGCATCGATTAACAATATTGGTGTATCGCGTCTCCTGGAACTGATTGAAAAGTATTTCCCTTCTCCAGCTGATATGCCTGCTGCAGTTGCCGAAGATGGCACAGAATTACACGCCGATGACGTGAAACAAACGGCTGCATTGATCTTTAAGACAACCAGTGAAGCTCATGTTGGAGAACTCAGTTTCTTCCGGGTCTATGCTGGTCAGATCACATCAGGAATGGATCTAGCAAACCCGGTGCGTGGTGGGAGTGAACGCTTAGGACATGTTTATTCTGTTAATGGACATGATCGTGATGAGGTCCATGCTATTAATGCCGGAGATATTGGAGCTACTGTTAAACTAAAAATATCACACACAGGTGATACACTCTCACATCCAAAGAATCCAGTAACGCTTATACCAACTGATTTCCCAACACCAAACATTCAGTTTGCCGTTGTTTCCAAAGCAAAAGGTGAAGAGGATAAGATTAGTTCTGGATTATCACTACTCCATGAAGAGGATCCTACCTTACTCTATGAAGTAGATTCAGAATTACACCAAACTGTGTTGTCTGGACAAGGTGAATTGCAGATCAATGTGGCATTTTCAAAACTGCAGGACCGTTTTAAAGTGCAGGTTGAATTGGTTGAACCA
Source organism: uncultured Lentisphaeria bacterium (assembly GCA_964578155.1). Classification (GTDB taxonomy): domain Bacteria; phylum Fidelibacterota; class UBA8477; order UBA8477; family JABMPR01; genus JABMPR01. The sequence continues at coordinate 2,289 of CAZOBQ010000038.1, read as the reverse complement.
AAGATTGCGTATCGTGAGACTATTAAAGGCAAAGGTGAGGCCCGCTATCGTCATAAAAAACAGTCAGGTGGCGCTGGTCAATTTGCTGAGGTCATGCTCCGCGTTGAGCCGCTCAAACGTGGTGAAGGAATCGTTTTTGAAGAAACGCTGGTAGGTCAGAATGTTGACCGTGTTTTTGTACCATCCGTACAAAAGGGCATCATATCCGCTTCACAAGAAGGCTTTGTAGCCGGATTCCCGATTGTGGATGTGAAAGCTACTTTTTATGATGGAAAGATGCACCCGGTTGATTCCAAAGATATTGCATTCCAAATTGCTGGTAAGGGTGCATTCAGGGATGCGTGTAAAGAATCGAAACCTTGTCTTCTAGAGCCTATCTTTGAAATTGAGATCAGGGTTCCTGAAGACTATATGGGTGACGTTATGGGCGATCTGACCGCCAAGCGTGGTCGTATCCTAGGTATGGATGCTGACGGCCATTATCAGGTCTTAAAGGCTAAAGTACCACAAGCAAATCTATTCAAGTATGCTTCAACCTTACGTTCTTTAACCCAGGGGAAAGCTTCTCACAAACAGAAGTTCTCTCATTATACTGAGGTTCCTAAAGAAGAAGAAGGTAGGCTGATCGCCGCCTTGGAAGCTGCTAAAGAAGAGGAATAAATCGTTAGGTGTTGGGTGTTAGGAGTACGGTGTTGAACCATTGACTTCTAACACCTACCACCACTTAAAAAAATATGACTGATCCAATCAAAATCGAAAGAATGTGGGCGCCCTGGAGGATGGAGTATATCCAATCCATTAAACAGGAGGGTTGCATCTTCTGTGATAAGCCAGCTGTGAAGCAAGATCGCGATAATTTGCTACTATTCCGTGGTGAAACTTGTTGTGTGATGATGAATTTATATCCATACAATAATGGTCATTTGATGATCGCGCCCTACGAGCATAATCATCGTATGGAAGATCTACCAGTTGCCACTTTGACGGAGATTATGCAATTGAGTCAGAAGAGTATCAAAATACTTCGCGAAGTATTTCGAGCTGAGGGTTTTAATATGGGTTTGAACGAGGGTGAGATCGCCGGTGCGGGAATCGCTGAGCACATTCACTTTCATATTGTTCCCCGTTGGGGCGGAGATACTAATTTCATGCCCATTACAGGACATGCAAAGGTACTTGTTCAGGGTTTAAAGGAATCATATGATCTCTTAAAACCCTATTTTGGAAAAATTTCGCTTTAAGCGGTTGACAGCCCATAGGTCGAAGATTATCTTCGCGAGCTTTTTAGAATAATCCGGAGTAGCTCAGCGGTAGAGCGAGTGACTGTTAATCACCAGGTCGGGAGTTCAAATCTCTCCTCCGGAGCATAAGGAAGCCCTTGTAGACTAATGTTTTCAAGGGCTTTTTCTATTTTTAACCAATAATTGAAATCTTGCTTAATGGTGCATAAGTGTTCACTTGTACTCATTTCTATTACAAATAGTGGGATATACATGGGATACATATATAAACAAATTCTATTCAAAGCTCTCTCGATGCTATATTCTTGGCACAATCAAAAGGGGAGGAAGCTTTGAAAGCAATCGACCTAATATTATTGATGATATTGTTGACCAGTTGTGAGGAGTCCACAAAACCAGAGAAAGAAGAGGTTTTTAATCCAGTCAACCTCTATGCTCAAGATACACTCTATCAACAACACTTGCGCATCAAGTGGTCGTCTTCAACGCCACCCTACACAATCCAGGTATCCCAATTCAGCGATTTCAGTTCACAGGTAATAGAAAAAGCAACATCAGATACAGTCTTTTATTTTAAGAGTTTTCCTAGTTGTGGGTCTGAGAATGAATGGGAAGATGGCTGTATCTACTATGTGAGGATTCTTCTAAGCGAAACCCGAGGAAAATTGGCAAGTAATACGGAAGCCTATCGCACTTCAAGAAGAGTTCCATTTATTGTACCGATTGATGATAACGTATTGTCGCATGGCATTGGAGATTTTGAGACACACATATATCCAGGGACGTATACAGTTGGAAATAGGTATAACGTCAGCTCAATAAATCTAATTGGATTTGGAAATGCCAAAGACATCGTAATTACTGGTGGCTTTGAAGGGTATCGGGGATCTGTAATGGATACTGTCAAATTGACTAATTTGACATTAGATGGTGCCGGTATATCACAAAATGGTTTCGTCTCTGGCAAAGGTGTAAGTTTAATAGCTCAAAATGTGATTTTTAAAAATTATGATGACTATGGTTTCTATATGTCGGCAAGAGGAGCTTC
>CAZOBQ010000037.1:0-18168 GCA_964578155.1 uncultured Lentisphaeria bacterium | reverse complement strand
GAATACAATGCAGAAGAACCACCTCATACGGCCCCTTTTTCGACATCCTCAACAAGCTGCTTAGAGTGTGCTCGCTAAAATGGGTCGGTTATCTAGAATGATGTCGTGGGATAGGAGATGCAATGATCTACAGGTTTGATACAAAATGTCCTGGGTGTAGCTCACCAATTGGATTGCGGATCAGTCGGGGAAGGCATTCTGATCAACCATTTTTCTATGTATGTTCAGTCTGCAATGTAGCAACTAGAGGGAGCTTACAGGTTAACGAGCAGGAAATGGCTCTTGAATTAGAAGATGGTGAGCTTTTCGATTTAGACCCAACCGTGGAGCAGGTCTATACACTCGATCCTGGATTTCCAACCCCCTCAGATGCTCGATCGATGAGCGACGACGGTGGATCACCATTTCTCTTTAACTCTGCAATTTTGGGTGAACGCTTTCCAGAGTATTCACACAGAGTTTCAGGCTTTTATGATTTTTATGAAAATTCTTGGTTAAAGCTAAAAAGATTAACTCAATTCTTCCTTGATTCCAATTGGCAGCGATTTGATGCTTTATTAGTAGAGATTATTGACAGTGAACCCACCGAAATTACAGATTTAATCAGGTATGACTCCATATACCGTTTCTACGATATCGCTTTAGCATCTATGGCGGTTTATCCGCTTCACGCTGAGATGAGAAAGGAGTGGAACGGTTTATTTATCCCAACTGGTAACCATGCAGAAGAGATTGCTGCCTATCAAGAAGGGATCATTTCAGATCCTGAGTATTTGCAGAGTAGAAAATCACTCTTCGGGTGCCTCCAAGATTACATAGAATTGGGTGACGCATTAATACCGGGTATCGCCATTGAAATGTATCCACTCCATCATTCACAATATGGTGACTTAAGAATATATCGGGATAATTTTCCAGTATTGCGTGACCTATATGTGCAAAGCTTTGAGGCATGCATACAAGCCCTGACTTTTGTTATTGAATCGTTAAATGTAATCAAGAGGGGTAATCCCCATTCCTATTTAGATCAAGCTGGCATTAGACAGACACCGAGAACTAGAGCTCAGTTTAACAGGTTAACTGCTGAAAAGAAGCTACTCTTTCTTAGTGAACTACCTTTATGGGAAAGTACATGGAACTCTTCACTAGATAGACAATCGCGCAATAAAATTGGTCATCGACAAATTCATCATGATCTCTCAAGTGGGACTCTGAGGAGGGAAGGCCAGGACGACATCCCTTATATTGATTTTATCCAATCTGCTCAAAGAGTGTTTTACCCAATAGTTGGTTGTTTAAATGCATTAAAAATTGCAGAAATACATCACTTGATTCGTGTCAAGAATGAGAATGCTGAATCCACCTAACAAAAGTTTAGAGCTGACTCACAACAGAGTGGTGGTCGAGGAAAATAGATTGCAGGGATACAGTGTTTATACAAATTGAAAATAGGTTGAGAAGCAGCTCAAGCCTAAAGCGCTAGGCTGATAAGATTTATAATAAATTGGAAAAGGAGTTATTTTGATAAAGCAAAAGCATTCAAGTGTATGGGGGGCATTAAGTAAGCTGTTTTTGATCGTTAGTTTACTTGTTATTTATTCCTGTGATCAGGATAATCCTATTACTGAAGTTGAAACTGAATATCTAGAGGTTGATGTTATCGGAGCGGACTACTCACTCGAAACCATACATTCTACGTATTTTGGGGAGTTAACCGATAAATACTATAACACAATGACACTTGACCTATTTATGAATTCACCCACACTGCATAATCAAATAGAACGATTACTTATATATGATTCAGTCACTGGATTAGGTTGGGAATTTTATGGCGATTCCTTGGCGCATATGTTCAATGAAGATTTAGGGGCTTTTAGATTTCAACATTTAAAATTTACAAACTCCAATTACTCACCGCGGGATAGACTTTTCGAGGTTCAACTCTACGGGGCGAATAATAAGACCACGAAGAACGAGTTTGAATTGTTGATCAAGGATGGATTTCCTCGATCAATATATACATCAAATTCCTGGTATGATCATGATGTTCTATCCATTCAATTAAGTAGCAATCTCCCAGCTGAATGGGAAGCCAATGTACAGTGGAATGACAACCAGTCCAATCTTGGCAGCAGTGTAGTAGAATACCAAAACACACATGAATTATTGATTAATGATGTCCCAGAACAAGCGACCTCATTTTATTTACGCTTCTCATATAACCTAGATGGGATAGCGAGGTTACTTATTACTGAGGAAGAACAAATTCAAGATAGATTGCCATCGAATTTACTGCTTTTTGAGGATGAACGTGAAGTTGACCAGGCAGTTCAGCTGTCATACAACGATAGAATTGTGCTGCTAGACATAGAGTCAGAAGAAGTATCAACAATTGAATTTGGTGTAGTAGGACAGCTAGGAGCAAGGTCGCTTCCAAGCCCTCCAAAACTACTTCGTCATTCAGAGACAGATTTAGCATATATTGGATTAACCAATGGAAACATATACTCCTATAGCACTGAAACATTTGACCTTAAACTAGTTCATAGTTTTGCTGGTGACTTAGAAGACATGCTAGTTGTTGGAGCGTACCTGGTTGCCAATTTAGATGGGGGGGATTATTGGACAATTAACCTTACAACTGGTGAAGCAGTAGAATACACTAGTCATACCTACTATGATGCTCGAGGTATGGTTTTTAACCCTACAAAAGGAGTGTTGTATTTTCTGCGGACCGGGGTAAGTCCAACAGATCTACATCGTTTTAACTTTGATATAAACACAGGTGTTTTATCTAATCACTCTGACTCACCTTATCATAGTGATTATTCCATGTCTACACCACTCTTCATTATTTCTCAGGATGAGTTGCTCTTGACCAGATCGGGAACAATGTTTTCATGCAATGCAAATGTTAGTAATGACCTTCAGTATGTGGGTGATATTGGTATGTATTTAACGGATATGAATATTTCCCCTGATCTTCAAAACTTGATGATCTTAAGATTAGACAATGATTATTACTATAACTATGGTGAACATTGTTCCTGCCTAACGATAATCGATATTAATAATTATGAACTAGTCACTCAACAAGACATATATGGATCACCTTTTAGGATGTTTAGCAAAGGGGATAGCGTCTTCATATTAACACATTTAGATGAAATTGACCGTTACGGGGGAGTATTACTCAGCTATAATGAGCTTCTAAATAACCCAGCGTCGCTAAATATATACTATTCACAAAAAATGTTCTAAGGCAATGAATGTGATCCTTTTCCTGTCACTAAAACTACACTCTAACAAGCGCGTGCTACAGACTCGGCATTTGATTGGCAAACAAAGAATGATTGGAGGTGTCAGAAATATCAAAGATATCAGCCTCGCAGTAGAAGCGCAGGACGTTAGTCAGAAATAAAGGATCCAGTTATGTTTAAAAACACTTTCGTTATACTTATGGGCTTTTTAGTCTGGGATTGTGAAAGTGAAGATCTTCCTTCCGCTGAGAAGGTCGAAACCTACAAAATTGAAGCCCTGGATGTTGAGGGTAAAACAATAACCTTTGCGGTAAAAAGTACAGGGACCTCAAGTTGTTGGGGATATTCACATTTTGAACACAGCATTTCTGATTCGATCGTCTTTATAGATGTTTATGGGCAGGTTACCACAAATGATCCATGTTTAGCAGTACTGATTACCATAGACGCAACATTATCAGTGACTGTCCCCAGTACTGGGGAATTTACATTTAAATTTTGGCAGCATAACGAGAGCACACTTGATACCACTCTTGTTATTGGCTGATTATAGAAATATCAGAGAAGATGCTATCGCAGTAGAATCGTAGCGTCCTTATTCTCTGTGGTCATATAATAACTCTAATGTATAGAAGGGTATTGTAATGAAAGAAGTGCTAATCGCTCATGCTTCAATTCTAAAGGAAATCCCACTCCTAATTGCTGATAGATATAAAATTCCATCGGATAAGATTAAGTTGGTAAACATCTCAACGATTAACGAGGGCATTATGACTTTCCAGCTCTCATTCTACTACCCCGACAGTGACCCCGTGAAAGAAATAGCTCTAAATTTTGAGTTGAAAGATAGTTCTCCACACTTGCTATATTTTGAGACTCTAACAGGCTTGAAAGGGTATGAAAAGACGAATGAATATCACGGGTTAAATAACGAAATCGTCAAATATATTACCACTAAAGCGGACATGTAGAATGTGCAACAAATCGAGTCTGTTTCTGGAAGCAGCTCAAGCCAAGGGCATTAGGCATTTGGAGGGGAAAAATGAATAAACTAATATACTTCTTTTTGTTCGCTGGAATAATTTATTCCAAAGATATCAACAAAGGTTCTGTTGCGTTTAAGTTCAACTACGGTCACGGAAAACACTCAAGCGATATCACACTTGAAGAAGATAGTTTTGTTAGAAGAAATAATATTCAGGGTGTTCAATATGCTTCACCCCTATCAGATCCAGTGTATTATCCCATGGAGTACAGCTATCGAAATCAATACTTCACAGGGGAGCTTCAATACTTTCTACAGAGTCATTTAAGTGTTGGAATAAGTTTTCAAAGCTCGGCAATATTTCAGAAAATTAATTACCCTGAAAAATACGCATCATTCGAGCTAGAATCAAAATTGCTTAAACAAATCAGTTTTGGACCCATTGTTGAGCAATGGTTTCCCCTTTCCGATAAATTTGGAGCCAGTGTCTCTTACAACCTCCTTTTTTCCACAGGTTATTTAAACAGAGTTGCAGCTCTGGCCGATGGGCAAATTATTGGAAGTGATTTGAGGCAATTGATTGGCGACCTGGGGGAAGAAATAGAGATCAATGGCTTTGGTTCAATTATTGGAGCCCAGCTTATTTACAACATAAGCTCAAATCTTTTGCTATTCACAAAGGCTGAGTTTGCCTTCTCTCGGGTTAATTTATTAGATGATCCAGTATACTACTATATGACTTCATCAGATAATCAAGGTGTTGGGCTTTCGTTGGGGATAGCGATTATAGGGTGAGAAATCATAAATAGCTAACAAGGAACAGGAACAGACTCAACCACAAAGTCGTTAATAAAGCTAAAAAGGGGAGTAAAATGCAGCACAGACTCATTTCACAATTGCTTATAATTTTCATATTATTGGTCTCGACTACACGAGGTGGTATCTTTGACTCAACCGCTGTTTATCCACCAAAGGCAGGATCAAAAGCGCTGGACTTTGGGTATAGCATTCAGTTTGGATATCAATTCTAGAGAAGAACTCCCCAAAGAACTCGTATCTTTGGCTATTAAGCATCATGCGAAATACGTAAAAATTAAGGATCATAGGACATGCCCAGAATCATCGAATCACCTACCATTATTGAATCAGTCGGGAATAAGCCAAAACGCATCGAAGAATATGTGGGTCGGGTCAACTCAGACCATGCTGATGTCAGTGTTGCTCGCATGGTTTCTCCATCAGGCTGGGTTGAGCCGGGTCAACGACCGGAGTTTGGCGAGATAACTTTGGTTTTAAAAGGACAACTCCACATAGAGTATGAAGGTGGTGAACATGATGTGGTGGCCGGCCAATCCATCGTCACAGAAGCAGGCGAATGGGTTCGCTACAGCACACCTGGATCAGAAGGTGCCGAGTATATAGCGGTCTGTCTACCGGCTTTTTCACCGGAGACTGTGCACCGGGACGAGTAGTTAAGCATATTTGATACTATACGAAGGAGATTTCATGAACTTGATAAAGAGAATAACTATTGGACTACTATTCATTGTGGGGAGTCTTCCCTTGATTGCCCAGGAACAAGCGGACACTGTCTTAACCCGCGCGCTTCAGTTCCAATATAGGGGTGATTTGCAGTTCACCTCTTTTGATGGGAATACGTTTTCGTATAAGAAAATGGTAACTCCTGTAAATGAAGTACGCTATTCTTTTGACCTGTCTACCAGCGGGCAAGATGAAACAGCAAAGAATACGATAGAGGAATTCTTCACAGATTTGGATAGTACTGGTCTAGAGATTACGGAGAGGGATTCTAGAATATTTAGGTTGAGTGGGTCGGTAGGGTATTATCGTTTAAAACATAAATACAAAGTGAAGCATGTGAGTGGCTATTTTGGTGGTGGACCCAAGCTCTTCCTTTCATATGTCAGTGCCGCATATGAAAATACAGATGATAGCTTTGACGCTTTCATACTCGGTAGAGTGAGTAGCTCATGGAGTACCCAGCTCGGTTTTACTGGGATCGTCGGTTGGGAGTGGCATGTAAGTGATGCTGTCAGTATCACAGCAGAATACAGACTTTCTCTTGTGGGGGGCTACTCTGAGAGCACAACCGAAACCCGTGATGTTAGAACGGGTGATGCTTTATGGACGAGTACTAGTGTGCAAGAAAAACCAAACCTAAAACTTTCACCAGGAACGCTGATTGGTGTTTCACTGTTCTTTTAATTGACGAGTAGAAGGGGGCTAGAGTCTTTCTCATGAAAAAAAGCAAAATGAGCATTCTGCTTGTACTATTGTTCACCATCTTGTTAGGCCAGGTATGGTCTGCAGAAATCAGACTGAAGAACGGATTAGTGATTCAGGGTGTTTTTATGCAAGCCAAAAAGAATAAAGTCTACATTGAGTATGGCGACACCCTCTTTGTGATTCATCCCTCCGTAATTTCAAACTTTAGTCAAGATAGTGTCAATATCGAGATCAGTAAATTGATTGAGATGGAAGGGGAAACGATCAACTTTAACTCCTATAAGGAGTTTGTTAGGATTAGTAAGTCCAGCTTATTCTCAGAGTCGGTTGTCAGGGCAGTGATTGCCTCAAATGAAGCCGGAAACGTTGGTCTTGCCCCTCCACCTCTTATAAATCACAAGCTAGTTGTCAAAAAAACGAAGTATCTAGCAACAAGACCCTTTTCCCTGTTAAGACTTTCCATAGGCCTGGAGTATGGGGTTAGAAATCTATCAAAAAGTTCAGAGACCAGAATAGCGGTAAATGCTATGCCTAAGCTTGAAAATCCAACACTACTTGGGGGCGGATTGACTTCCTGGTATTCTGCTTATATGGGGAAACGGAATTATTTTAATGAGAAAACCAGGAGCGCTTACCTCGGATATGGTCTGGGTGCTGCTTTCATTGAGCAGGTCTATACCAAGACCTTTTTGTGGATTGACTTACCACCGAAACAATCAGAAGAATTTTACTTTTTAGGTCCGTATACCGAGGTTGGTTATACAGGGCATCCCGGCGAAAACTCTATCACCCATTTAAATATTTTGCTCATGCCTTCTGTCATGTACCAACGAGGGGAAAGTACGGGAGGAGAGATTGAAAGGGCCTTTCGCTTGTATCCTTCAGTCAGTTTTAGTTTCGGAATTTTTATTAAATAATAGTAATTCTGCACTCTTCAAAGCCAGATAAATGTTGCTAACAACTTGGGTAGTTCAGGCTGGCGTTCAAACGGTTTAAGGTTGTTTTTGCTATTCATGGTTTCCTCCGGTCTATTTTCAACCCATCCTCACTTCCCAGATAGTTTTGCTTCTGTCAGACAATAAGCTCATATTGTCTGGATGAAAACTATACATATCATAGCACTATCCCTTATTCTTGGAATATTCTCAGCCGCCAAAGCACAAACAGTATCTATAACCTTCCGGGTAAATATGGGTTACCAAATAGAGTTGGGGCAGTTTGATCCAGCAACAGAGTTTGTAGATATCGCCGGCACCTTTAATGGATGGGGGTCAACTCCCTTAATCAAGCTGTTTGATCCAGATGGTGATAACATTTATGAAATTTTAGTCAGTGGATTCACCCCCGGCTCAAGTATCGAGTATAAATATCGCTACAATGGTACCTGGGACGGAGTTCGCGAAGAGTTCCCCGGCGCTGGTAATAATAGACTTTATACGGTCCTACCGGATGCTAATATTGTCTATGTCTGGTTCAACAACGAAGTCTCTCCAACAGGATCCCCTGTAGCTGATTTTACAGCCAGCTCCCAATCCCTGTTCGAAAACGGCATGGTTTATTTTGAAAATCTTTCTGCAGGAGCCATTGATACTTGGGAATGGACTTTTGAGGGTGGCTCCCCGGCAGTTTCTGATAAAAAGGAACCTGTGGTCATTTATCCTACCATGGGAGCCTTTGATGTCACCCTGGTTGTGAGCAACGCTACTGAGAGTGACACATTGACCATGTCAGATTATATCCAGGTACAGTCAAGGAATACCAGCGAAATTTCCTGGTGGAACAATACCGTATTTTATGAATTATTTGTCCGTAGTTTTTATGACAGTGATGGTGATGGCATTGGAGATTTCAAGGGGGCCATCCAGAAACTTGATTACCTAAATGATGGTGATCCCAACACAGATACTGACCTGGGCATCACAGGAATTTGGCTCATGCCCATCAGTCAATCTCCCAGCTATCATGGATATGATGTCACCGACTATCGTTCCATTGAATCAGATTATGGGACAATGAATGACTTTAAGGATTTCCTGGCTGCAGCTCACGCTAGAGGAATTAGGGTCATTATAGATTTTGTGATGAATCACAGCTCCGATCAGCATCCCTGGTTTCAAAACTCAGTTCAAAATGTAAACCAGTATCGCGATTTTTACCGCTGGTCAGATACCAATCCTGGCATTACCGGACCCTGGGGACAGCAAGTTTGGCACTATAACTCGGGTGACTATTATTATGGTTTGTTTTGGGGGGGCATGCCTGACCTGAACTATGAAAATCCTGCTGTCAAAGACAGTATGTTTGCAGCCGCAGATTACTGGTTAAATAATGTGGGTGTTGATGGGTTCAGGCTGGATGCAGTCAAATATATCATTGAAGAAAACAATCAGCTGGAAGATACGGAAGCTACTTTTCAGTTTTGGGGAGAATTTAATCAACATATTAAGCAGACACGACCAGATGCTTTTACTGTTGGTGAAGCCTGGACGAACACGACCACAATCCTGAAGTATGTCACTCAGGATCGACTTGATTACTGTTTTGAGTTTGACTTGGCTTCGGCCACCCTCAATGCTGTCAACTCCGGGAATGCTGATGGCTTGGCAGCTCAAATGCAGAAAGTCTACAATCTTTATCCACATCATCAATATGGCACCTTCTTGACAAACCATGATCAAACCCGGGTAATGAATATATTCGAATCCGATATTAGTAAAGCCAAAACCGCAGCAGCCCTTTATCTCACCTTTCCCGGCGTCCCTTATCTTTACTATGGTGAAGAAATTGGTATGGCCGGAGACAAACCTGATGAATACATCCGGACACCCATGCAATGGTCAACATCAGCCCATGCTGGATTCACAACAGGCTCACCCTGGTTGGGTGTAAATAGTAATTATTCTACCAGAAATGTTGCCACTGCAGAGGCCGACTCGGCATCCCTTTTAAACTGGTATAAGCAACTGATTTCAATCCGCAATCAGGAGCCCGCTTTACGATTGGGTGACTACTCAAGCATCATCAGCTCGGAGTCTTCTATAATGGCATTTTTACGTCACCTTGAAGACGAAACTATTATGGTAATTGTCAATACCAGCGCTGAAAACTTTCAAGGATTGACTCTTTCCACTCTAGGTGGGATGATCCCTTCCGGATCATATACCTTGTTAAATTTATTAGACGACCAAGACTCATTGTTGGTGACTGTGAATTCCATGGGTGAGATTGAGAACTTATCCGTTAATGGGCATGAAGCATTGATCTATTCATTTTCTAAAGGTGCATTAACAGAGATAGAAGCTGGAATGTCTAATATCGCTGATTTTCAATTACATCAGAATTACCCCAATCCCTTCAATTCTAATACCCAGATTAGCTACAGCTTGGCTAATACTGGAAATGTTTCTTTAAAGATATATGATGTTCGAGGTCGAGAATGGGTAACTCTTATTGATAAAGTCCAGGAAACGGGACATTATGAAATTGCTTTTGATGCCGATAACATGGCAACAGGGGTCTATTTTTATAGATTAGCCATAGGAAATAGTGAGATTAGAACCCGAAAAATGGTACTTATCCGCTAGAGCACGCAATTTCTTGGTATGAGACGCCTAAATATCCGGGAGTAATATATATAGATCACTTTCTTAAGTTTACTGGGGGCCAATCATACAGAGAGGAGTCTAGTTGTGGACAATGAAATAAAAAAGCTTGAACATCAAATCTACGAACTAAACCTAAAGCTCAATGAGCTTCAGAAAGCGAATCCTAGCGAGAAGGTTAAGAACTACACCTTCAAAACGCTGGATGGCGAGACAACTCTCCTCAATCTTTTTGGCAAGAATGACAAACTACTTATGATCCATAATATGGGTCAGGGTTGTCGCCACTGCATGCTCTGGGCAGATGGATTTAATGGCTTTTTGCCTCACCTTGAATCTGCAATGGCAGTAACTCTGGTTTCCAAAGATCCGCCGGAATTACAGAGACGTTTTGCTAATTCAAGAGGCTGGCGATTCAACCTGGCTTCCCATGGCGGTGGTGAATATATCCAGGAACAGACCGTAACTGTCGGTGAAAGCAATTCACCTGGCGCTGTGGTTTATGAGCGCGTAGGAGATGAGATTTACCGCAAGAATAGTAGTGAGTTTGGACCCGGCGACCTGTATTGTTCTATGTGGGGCTTGCTTGGTTTGGCAGGTCTCGGTGAAGCTGAATGGACACCTCAGTATAATTATTGGCAGCGACCTCAAAAACTGGATGATGGTGGCTTGAACGTTTTGGGATAGTTAATTGCGTGAAGGGTGAACCGAAGGCTTCCAAAACTGCCAGCTGCTGAGCAACAGGGCCGTCCCGATACTTATATCCAGGGCAGCTACGGCAACCAAATAAGTGTAATTCCCCTGAGAAACACGTGATAGCGTTGCGCCCAGCAGGAGCATAAGCCCAAGTGCAATAAAGAATTGATAACGGTAAAACTGCCAGAGCTTGGGTTCTTGTAAGCCATCAATTCGGGTCAAGTTTTTACGGCAACTTCGGATAAATATCAATCGGGTTTTGATTACCCCTACCAGGATACCAATTGCCCATGAAAGGCATTTCCCAGAGCTATCAGGTGCCAGATCTTGAGCATTAGCAGCCAACTCGGAACCTTTAGTCAATAGAATAACAACTCCGATGTACCAGAGGATGGCGGCTAGTATTTTTAGTGTTTTGTGCGAGGTCGTCATCGTGTTTCAACTTAAGCAGGTATTGTTGGGAATAAAGAGAATCTGAAACAGTGATTATGCTCTAAGTATACCCTTATATTCAGACATAATATCAGCCACACTGCGAATCTTTTGAATACCGGCTACACTCTTCCCTGCTTGGAGGTAATGGTGGTACGCCCCTACTTTGTCTGAATCCTTCTTCAGGGTCCGAAATGATCGTAAAGAATAGAACATGCGCATATACTTCTTCGTCTTGAATCCCCGTAACATCCATCTGGCAAAAGGACCTGCTTTTGCCCCCATGCGCCTGATTGCTTCGGTTTCAATGACGGAAACAGGGACACCGGAAAGTTTATCAGTCAATACGATGTCTGACTCCTCTGCATCAACGATGGCCTGTTTATAATCGGTGTGTGCAGTACATTCATTACTGGCGATAAAGCGAGTTCCCATTTGAACACCTGAATAGCCCAAGTTAAGCATTTCAGCTACTTTTTCTGGGTCACTAATTCCACCGGCTGAGATCAAAGGTTTCTCAAATCCGATTAAGTCATCCAGCAGTTGTTTGGCACTCTCAGTTCCGGCATGGCCTCCTGCATGATCATTGACACAGATGAGACCATCTACCCCGCCGCTGATAGCCTTGTCAGCCCATTTCTTGCTGGTTGTATTGTGATAGACAAGTCCACCATGGGCATGAACTTTATCAACAACAAATCGAGGATTACCCAGGGCAGTAACAAAAAATTTAACGTCTTCCTCCAGAGCGATATCCAGCCAGGCTTTGATTCGATCCAGGTAACGCTGAGAGCTTTTCTCAATAAGGAGATTTACACCAATGGGTTTTTGGGTCAGGTCTCGGATATAGCGCAACCCATCTCTGAAATCATAGCCATGGACATAGGTAAGGCTTAAGGGTTGAACCACGCCAATTCCTCCAGCTTCAGAGACCGCAGCCACAAGTTCTGGGTTGGAACAGGGATACATGGCTCCCCCGATAATTGGGAGAGAAATGCTCAAATCATGGCAAAATTGTTCAGCTTGTTTCTGCATCATCTGCGGCCTGGTCCAAGTTGAAACTGTAAAGTTCCTTTACGCGATCAGACAGCAGGTAATATCCACACCATGCTGAATAGACAGCCAAAGCAACAAGAATGAAAAGTAGCCTGATCCAATCATCCCCATTTGCCATTCTGGCGCTAACATATTCATAAGTAGACCATGACCAAACAAGAGTGGCATAAAAGGCAACCCCCTGCAGAAGCTGAATAACCCAGCGTTGCTTGATAAAGAACAGGAAAGGAATAAGCAGTATGACAATTACTAAAACATCTTTACCCGCTCGTGAAAAATGCGCAGCGAGTAATAGGATCATAAATGTGTAGTTAATGATTTGAGCTTTCAATGAAATCCCCCTTATGGTGTGAAGCGACCCGCTATGACGCGCGGATCACCGTTATAGTCTTGAATAATTTCCAGATCATGAAATCCTTTTTCCATGAAAATACTTAACACTTCTTTTTCTTGATGAGACCCACCGAACTCAAATAGGAAGGAACCTTTTGGATTCAAGAGTTCTGGCAGAATCTCTGCGAAACGTCGATAAAAAGTGAGTCCATCATGCTCATCAAACAAAGCTTGGTGTGGATCAAACTCCGACACTTCTCTCTGGAGGTGTGGTTTCTCTTCTGGTGCGATGTAGGGCGGGTTGGAGACGACAAGATCAAAACGCTGACCAAGACTTGGTAAGCGTTCGAGGATGTTTGTTTCCTGGAAGCTGACCTGTGTTTCATTGAGCAGGGCATTTTCTCGAGCTAGATCTAAAGCTTCAGTTGAAATATCCACAGCCAGTACATCTGCTTCTTCCAGCTCCTGTGCCAAAGAAATAGCGATACAGCCTGATCCTGTTCCAATATCGAGAATACGTGAGGGCTTGTTTTTCAGAAGGGAAATCGCTTTTTCAACGAGAACCTCTGTTTCTGGTCTAGGGATCAAGGCGGCTGGACTGGTCTTGAGCGTGAGATTCATAAATCCGGTTTCTCCAACAATATGTTGGAGGGGTTCCCTAGTCCCTCGCCGACGGACATGTTCTCTGTATTCATCCAGTTCGTGTTTTACCAGGGGACGATCAAAATACAGATAGAGTTCCAGCCGATCTTTTTTAAGGACATTGCCCAAAAGGATCTCAGCATCTAAACGGGCATCGGGAACGCCTTTTTTTGCGAGAAAATCAGTACTCGACTTAATGATATCTACTACACGCCAAATAGTCATGTGATGAACTTAGTTTTTAAGGGTTGATTGTTAACAATAAAATAAACACCACAGGTGGAAAAATATAGTTTATTTTTATGTACCGTTGTGAGTGCTTAATCTAACTTAAGCTGAATATTCTCATCAAAGATGTCATTTCACAAAGGGACTTTGTTGGTTATAATGTAAAGATGATAATAATAGTTATATATAGAATAGACAAAGGGGATAAATAATGAAACATGAACTACCTGCATTACCATATGCACAAGATGCTCTAGCGCCGGTAATTTCGGCTGAAACGTTAGATTATCATTATGGAAAACACCATAATGCTTACGTAACAAACCTTAACAACTTGATTCCAGGTACAGCCTTCGAGGACATGCCTCTGGAAGATATTATTAAGAATGCCTCAGGCGGTCTTTTCAATAATGCTGCTCAGGTTTGGAATCACACTTTCTACTGGAATTGCCTTTCGCCTAGCGGAGGTGGAGCACCTTCAGGTGATCTTGCTTCAGCCATTGATGGAGCCTTTGGGTCCTTTGATAATTTTAAAGCGGAGTTTACCAAAGCTGCTGCTACAAATTTTGGTGCAGGTTGGACCTGGTTGGTCAAGAATGCTGACGGTTCGCTTGCCATCGTTTCAACAAGCAATGCTGGAACACCTATGACCGATGGACAGACAGCACTCTTGACTGTTGATGTTTGGGAGCATGCCTACTATGTAGATTACCGCAATGCTCGTCCAAAATATCTGGAAGAGATCTGGAAATTGTTCAACTGGGATTTTGTTTCGGAGAATTTCGCGAAATAATTCCATGTAAAAGCTCCTCTCGCAAAGCTCGCAGAGTCGCAGAGAGTTGATTTTTTACAGCACATGTAATCGCAAGAAAGGCCGAGATTGCTCTCGGTCTTTCTTTTTAGTTTATTAAACAACCCCCAGCGTCATTCTGAACGAAGTGAAGAATCTCCTTTTTATAGGTAAGTGAATTAGAATCAATAAGAAATCCTTTCCTTCGACTAGCTCAGAACAGGCTCGCTCAGGATCACTAACAGGTCCGGTTCTAACCTAAAGAGCTTGCCATCCCAGCAATACACCCCATATTTTCAGGTCAAACAATTCAAGGGGAAATACATGTTCCGTACATTCAAAATAATAAGTATACTCATTCTTATCACTAGCATTGCCTACTCAAAGAGCATCCGCTATAAACTCTCTATGCCTGAACCACACACCCACCTGATGCAGGTTGAAATGCAGTTGGATGGAGCGAAGGGTAAAGAAATTATTGCCATGCCGGTCTGGACCCCAGGATCATACATGGTCCGCGAGTACGCTAAAAACGTCCATGATATCAGTGCTCGCAGTGTAGATGGTTCGAAACTGAAAATCAAAAAGATTGATAAAAACCATTGGGAAGTAAACGGTAAACGCGGTCAGGATATCATCATTTCATATGATGTCTATGCCTTTGAGCACAGTGTTCGCACTTCCTATCTGAACTCTGATCATGCCCTGGTTGTCCCAGCCGGCGTATTGATGTACTGGGAGAAAAATGAACAGCGCAAACATCATTTGCATATAGATCTACCAGAGGCTTGGTCGAACATAACCACAGCTCTTGAACCCTTTAATAAACCTGGAAACGTTGACTATATTGCTGAAAATTATGATGAACTGGTAGATTCTCCCCTGGAAATTGGCAATCACCGAGAGATCGAATTTGAAGTATTGGGAAAACCACACCTCCTGGGCATCTATGGAAGCAGCAATTATGTAGATTCTGTCCTGGTTGCTGATTTTACCAAAATTATGGAAGCTCAAGCTGATATATTTGGTGGTTTACCCTATGATCACTATGCCTTCATTGTTCATGCAGAAGAAGGCTATGGAGGATTGGAGCATGCTAATTCATCGGTCAACTATATAAGACGTTGGTCGTTCAATGACGATAAGCGATACAAACGATTTTTGGGTCTGATCTCACATGAATATTTTCATTTATGGAACATAAAGCGAATCTATCCCAAGGGTGTTGAGACATTTGATTATGACAATGAAAATTATCTCGATGAACTCTGGGTGGCTGAGGGCATTACCAGCTATTATGATGAACTCATTTTGCTGAGGACGGGAATCAGGGATAAAGACTCCTATCTTGATGTAATCAAGAAGGAGATCAATACGCTGGAAGGTCGACCAGGACGGTTTCATCTATCTGTTGCAGAAGCCAGTTTTGACGCCTGGATCAGACATTACCGACCCAATGAGCATTCAAAGAATTCGAGTATTTCCTATTACAATAAAGGGCATTTGTTGGGGCTTCTATTGGATTTCAAGATCATCGATGCAACAAATGGACAGTCGGGACTTGATGACGTTATGAGAAGCTTGTATCAGGATTTTGCTGTGAAACAAAAGGGTTATACCAGTAATGATGTTAAGCGTGCCTGTGAGAAGACCAGCGGCTTAAAACTAAGCCCGTTTTTTAATGACTATATCCACGGTGTAGAGCCTCTACCCTATAAAGAGGTCTTTGCTCTCGCAGGGCTTGAAATGGATTCAACAACTGAGAAAAGTGCTTATCTGGGTGCGACATTCAAGAGTCAAAATGGTCGGGTGACGATCACAAATGTGGTTGAGGATTCTCCTGTCTGGGATGCTGGTCTCAACGTAAAAGATGAACTGGTGGCAATTGATGGATTCAGAGTTAAGTCTGTATCACCGACCTATCTAGGAGAGAAAATCCCTGGTGATCGTATCGTCTGTACAGTGAGTCGAAACGGAATACTCCGGGATATTCATCTGACTGTCGGCTTTACTCCAACCACGATTTCGTCCTTAAAACAAATTGAAGAACCGAGTGAAAATCAGAGGCTAGTTTTTGAGAAATGGTTGGGTGTGAGCTGGGATGAAGAATTGGAGAAATCATCGTCGCATGAGAATGACTAAAATGGGTTCTAGTATGAAGACATCGATCTTATCAGTGCTAGTCGGCCTAGGATTTGTGGGCTGTATGTCCACATCTCCTGACATTGAGCTCAGGGAGTATCCAAGACCAGGGGCTCTCTCATCGACCCTCACTGATGGGCCACATCTCATTTATGATGGAGATACGACCGTATTCCTGCGAGGAGTCAACGTTGAAGGTCAGATGCTGCTGGATGTGAAAAAATTTAGCAGGTCAGAACTTCAAACTATCATAGTACACAAATCAGGTTTTCTACCCAGAAGTTTTGAGGTTGAATTAGCTGAGGCGCCCATAAAAGAGGCTACCTACTATCCGCCTGCAGAAAAAATCTTTGCTGTATCAGATATTGAGGGAAATTTCAACACGCTTGTCAATCTCATGCAGCAGCATGGCGTAATCAATGAGCATCTGGATTGGAGTTTTGGGTCAGGACATTTTGTAATGATCGGAGATGTATTTGATCGCGGCAATCATGTCACCGAGATGCTGTGGTTATTATACCATCTCGAAGCCCAAGCGCTTGAAAACGGTGGCTACGTCCACCTGCTCATGGGAAACCATGAGGCATTGAATTTGAGAGGCGATTTGCGCTATATAGAACCCAAATATACAACTTTCTCAAAACTAACAGAAGAACTGCTTGGAATAAATTATGTAAGTCTCTTCAGCAATGATTCTGAACTGGGGCGTTGGTTACGATCAAAAAATGTGGTTGAAAAGATCGGGAATAAATTGTTCGTCCATGCCGGTATTTCGCCAGATTTGATGAGAACGGGGTATTCCCTGGAAGAGATCAACGAGCTATCAAAAGAGATGCTTGATACACCTAAAGCTGACTTTACAGGATCGGATAGCTTGATGTGGGGCAAAATGGGTCCTTTTTGGTACCGTGGCTATTTTGATGTGAATCGGAAAAGCTGGGGTCCAAAGGCTTCCCAGTTAGATGTTGATCAGATTGTTGATCAATTTGAAGTCAGCCAGATCATTGTTGGCCACTCTCATGTAGACAAACCAGAACTGCTCTATGAAGGTCGTGTCTGTGCTATAAATGTTGTTCCCCCTGCAGATCATCTCATCTCAGCACCCCCCTGGCGTGCTTATGGTGTGTTAATACAGGGGGATGATTATTTTATTGCTGACGAGGATGGATTGCTGACAGATATTATGGAGTAGGTGTTTCTTTCGTCATTCAAAGCAGCGCGAAGAATCTCACTTTCAGGACAGTAATTGCAATCCATTGGAGATCCTTCACATTCGTTCAGGATGACACGAGTAATGTGACTTTGCGATCTTGGTGCCCTTTCCGGTTAAAGAAAAATATTTGCAGGATTTGTGGACATTTCGAGAACCTCAATGTCCACAAATAAAAAAACCCGAGGAGACCCCGGGTTTTAAAAATCAACTAGTGTTATGGCTTAGCTGCCGTACTTGCTAGTCTGGCGACTGCGTTTGGCTGCTTTAGCCCGACGCAAGCGGCGTTCTTCTGTAGGTTTAAGGTAGAAGGAGTTCTTCTTAACATCTTTCAGAATACCAGCTTTTTCGTATTTCTTTTTGAAACGTCTCAGGGCCTTTTCAAAAGGCTCATCCCGTTTAACGGTTACCATTACTGACATAGTGCGATCTCACCTCCCCTCAAATTAACCTAAATAGGTCTGCAGTTTACGACTACGGGATTTATGCTGGAGACGCTTGATGGCTTTCTCCTTGATCTGACGAACACGTTCCCGCGTCAG
>CAZOBQ010000036.1:0-18286 GCA_964578155.1 uncultured Lentisphaeria bacterium | reverse complement strand
GTGCTCTTCCGATCTCAAAGTTTTCATCAATTGTCAAAATTGCTTGAGAACAGCTTAGTGTCAGACACAATACTGCAGTCAGCAGAGTGGTTCTTAAAATATTTTTACCCATGTTATTTGTATAGTCTCCCTTCAGGTGGGTATGGCACAAATACGGTTTTTTGTTCGTGCTTCTTGACTTTGTTTTTAGCCCTACGGGAAGAATATTTCAGATCGTCAATATAAACATCGACATATTTGCCGCCCTTACGGGGGTTCAACAGCCCAAATCGATCAAATTTTGATCCGACCTTGCGCTGCTCTTTGGTTAAATCCTGGGACCAGGTTTCATCAGAGAAGGTCATGGTCAGACGACCAGCTACACCTGCATCTGGATCATATTCGAATACAAAGGGTCTTTGAATACGATCTGGTATCATGATAGGACCACGAACCTCGAAAGATATATCCTGGCTAGGTGAACAGACCAGACCCATATTGTAACCATAGCGGGTCTGATCCAAGACCTCGAAACCCAGAAATTGATGAGGAGGATTGCCTTTATACTCCCCTTCAATATCAGCCATCTTCTCTTTTTTGTTGAAATACCCGAGGAGCATACGTCCATCGACGGCACCCTCAACAAAGCAGAGTTTACCAGAAAATATGATGGGATCATTCAAAGTAAGTTTGCCAATATCTGTGGCATAAAAACCCTGGAGAGGATCAGCTACTTCAGTACCGTAAAAACGACCACCGATTTCGCCAAAGGATTGGCCAGCCCAATTGGTCTGCGTGTAGCCATAGTTGTGACGCGAATGGAAATCGCGTTCAAGGAATGATTCCCGATTATTCAGTCCTTCCCAATAAGGGTCACTGGTCAAATCGACTTTATGACCGTTTACGACCAAATTGGACATTGAGAATTCCATGCTGCCGGTGTAAATCTGCATATTCCAGATACCAAAACGGTTGATAGCTGCCGGTTCTTCCTGGTGGCCAGGAATCAAGAAATAGCTCACCGCTTCACCATCAAAAGTAAGCGTTATCTTTCCTTTAATGGTTTCAGGGTCTTTCTCTTTGTTCCAAATGTGGTATTGACTCTTACGGTACCACTCATCTACCAGCCCCTTATCTCGGGCATCCATCAACATGTCCAAAAGCTTCTCTTTGGTCATGTCAGGGTCGATTTTCTTGTAGCGCACCAGCACTGTATCTGTACGAATGCTTTCGTTGCCCTGGAACAGTGTAGGTAGTAATTCGTTGGCCCACTCATAGTCTCCCACACTAATATCCGGCTCGTATTTGAGTTCCCAGGTATGGACTGAACCATCAGCAGGAATGGTGAAATGGGGATTGAGAATAGCGCCCTTGGCAGCGCCAGTTTTATAATCCTGATGCAATCTGGCTTTACCATCTATTATATCGGCTATACGAACACCATTTGAAGACCATACGCGCCAACCCTGGCGCTCTGCTCCAAAAAATCCAAAATAGAAGCCGAATGACTCCCCCTCAGGAGCACGGATTGAGATATTACCAGAGGCAGAATGTGCTTCTTTGAAAGAGAGCGATTGCCCTAAGGGCATGGCATAATAAGCGGGTGTCGTTGAGCGCCATATCGTGCCACCGATTTCACCATTACCATCACCATTGTTATTGGTAGGCATCCAGCCGAAATCCTGTGTAATCTTGGGGCAATCGTCACAGTCTACGCGATTATTCACACCCTCCCAACCGGGATTCATATTGAAATCCTCTTCAAGAGTAAGGATGCGTTTTTGCCCATAAAGTGGCAATAACATCATACTACTCAAAACTACTGCTATACTGGTCCTGATCATTCTTTTCACACTCTGTTTCGCTTATTCTTTATTGGTTTTCTAAATTATCTCAAAGCCAAACAACTGAGCTTTGGTCATCTTGAATTCAAGTCGCACTGCTTTGCCATTCAGCTTGCCGATGGATTTCGCCCATACCACTGGATGAGCTATAGAATCTCCTGTAATCTGAACCCAGTCATAACCTGCTATCGGTTTCGAATCAGCGCCCACCATGCGAACCTGACATGATTTGTAAATATTTGCATTCACTGTTAGTGACTCACCGTGAATTTTTACCGGCTTGGTAAGTAGTCTTCCCTCCACCAGATCAGCGTCGCGGCTGACATAACGGTCCTTGTCCATGGATGCAAAACCAATGTGACGCTTATCGAAGCGGCCAACTTTGTGTCCCTGCTCATAACCGCCATAGTAAATGTATGTTTTATCGCCAACCACAATCTGTTCGTCGCCCCAGGTCATTGCATGATCAAAAGATCCCGGTAAAGGATTGTTTGGCATGAAGGGCTGGTGATCACGCTGCCATGTTTTACCATCACGCGTCCAGGCCAAAACTGTGTAGCCCAGGCCAGCAGCCTTACGCTTCATATCTCCCATTTCCCTGGCGTTTAGGCCAGGAGTAGCATTTAGATCATCTCTGAGTACTTTCACCAGGCCAATCATCAGATCACCACGGGTAACAGCACCAGACATGGAGTAAAACTGAGTCTCCCCTCTCTCCCGCGGTACACCAAGCTTAGGCTCTATGATAATTTCAATGTCTTCCCAGTTTTCCAGGTCTTTGCTGGTAGTCTGGTGGCCCATTCGTCGATTGTCACTATTAGGCAGAGGATAGGTCTTATCTTCATAACCATCTAAACGGTGTGAAATGATGGCAAGATACTGCTCTCGAATTGAGTCCCAATGGAGGGAGCTGATATCGTGATTGTGCTCAAATACAGGATTGCCTTCGCCTTCAGTCCAGGTAATACCATCAGCAGAGTAAGAGAGATATAATCCCGGTCGTAAGTAAGCGGCAAATACGTATCGCTTATCAGGATTTCCCCAATCACTGCCACGGTCTAGTACAGTACAACCAAAGGCAATCTGGTGGGGATCCGCTAGCACCCGATGCGGTCTATTCCAATTAATCCCATCTTGCGATTCCACATAGGCAATGTGACTCCAGTGTGGATTGATGGTATCAGTGGAGGTGTTGTACCACATTCTAAACAGTCCTGACTGCTCATCGTGAATCACAGAGATATAGGGTTGAAACACCTGATCTTTATCCCAACCGGCATAAAGGATGGGGTCGGATAACCTGTCAGGATTATTTACCGTGCGGTTAAGCATAGTCTGTTCGGCGATGAGATAATCATCAAGAAACAAATATGGACCTGGGTTTAGGTCGAGTGTACCTATCGATGATTGAGTGCATTCGTAGCTCAGAAGAGCAATTAAAATGACTGAAGATGTAAATAATATTCTTAGCATAATCTTGTCACTCACTATGTCTATATGCCAATTCAGCTAATCTCAAAACCGAATAGCTGGGCTTTTGTCATTTTAAATTCCAGTCGGACAGCTTTGCCATTTAGACTGCCTATTGATTTCTTCCAGGCCACAGTATGCGTCACTGAATCACCAGAAAGTGAGACCCAATCGAAACCAGAAATAGGCTTGGAATTGGCATCCACCAGACGAACTTGAAATGTTTCGTAAATCCTGGCATTTACAGTTAGCCCTTCACCGTTGATGATAACGGGTCTGGTAAGCAGACGACCCTCTACCAGGTCAGCATCACGACTGACATAGCGGTCCTTGTCCATGGAGGCAAAGCCAATGTGGCGTTGATTCCATCGATCTATTTTATGCCCCAGCTCATAACCACCGTAATAGATAAAGGTTTTATCCCCTGTAACAATCTGCTCATCGCCCCAGGTCATAGCATGGTCAAAAGTGCCGGGCAAAGGATTGTTTGACAAGAATGGTTCGTGATCACGCTGCCAGGTCTTGCCATCTCGGGTCCAGGCCAATACTGTGTAACCTAGTCCGGCGGCTTTGCGCTTCATATCGCCCATTTCCTTAGCATCTAGACCTGGAGTAGCATTAATGTCATCACGCAATACTTTTACCAGACCAATCATCAGGTCGCCACGGGTGATAACGCCAGACATGGAATAGAACTGAGTTTCACCCTTTTCAATGGGTACGCCCAGTTTGGGTGCAATAATTACTTCAATAGGCTCCCAATTCACCAGGTCTTTACTGGTAGTCCCATGTCCGATACGGCGGTTATCGTCGTTTTGATAGGGATGAGTTTTGTCCTCATAGCCATCCAGACGATGAGAAATTGGAGCCAAATACTGCTCGCGGATAGGGTCCCAATGAAAGGAACTGATGTCATGATTGTGCTCAAAAACAGGATTGCCTTCGCCTTCAGTCCAGGTAATACCATCTGGTGAATAAGACAGGTACAAGCCGGGTGGATAATATGTGGCAAACACAAAGCGTTGCTCTTTATCTTCGAAATCACTGCCACGATCTAAAACTGTACAACCAAACTGCATTGGATGGGGATCTTCCAGAATTGTATGTGGTCGTTTCCAATTGATGCCATCCTCAGATTCCATATATGCAATATGAACGAGATGGGTGTTGGTCGTATTGGTTGCAGTGTTGTACCACATCCTGAATAGACCGGTTTCTTCGTCCT
Organism: uncultured Lentisphaeria bacterium; assembly: GCA_964578155.1. GTDB lineage: Bacteria > Fidelibacterota > UBA8477 > UBA8477 > JABMPR01 > JABMPR01. Next base: position 13,768 of record CAZOBQ010000036.1, on the reverse strand, counting down.
GCACTACGCTGATATAGGGCTGAAATACCTGATCCTTATCCCAACCACCATAAGCAATTGGATCAGGTAATTTGTCAGGATTATTGACAGTCCTGTTGAGCATTGTCTGCTCAGCGATGAGATAATTATCTATAAACAGCTGTGGTCCAGCATTCAACTCTATCGCATCTGGTGTCGATTGAACACAGCCGAAACTCATGAGGACTGCGACGATTAGAGTGCATCTGAAAAATATTTTGCGCATCGTGTTGTAACTCCGTTTTATACTCATACTCAAAGTGTTAAATAACGTCAAAACCGAATAGTTGAGCTTTAGTCAACTTGAATTCCAGTCGGACTGCTTTACCATTAAGGCTACTGATGGATTTCGCCCATTTAATTTCATGTGCTACTGAATCACCTGAGATTTCCACCCAATCGAAACCTGGGATGGGATTTGAATTGACGCTCACCAGACGGACCTTACAGGTGCCGTAGATCCTGGCATTGACCGTCAACGATTCAGCCGAGATATTGAGTGCTTTGGTTAACAAACGCCCTTCTATCAGATCAGCATCACGGCTGACATAGCGATCCTTTGCCATGCTGGCAAAGCCAAGGTGCCGTTCATCAAAGCGTCGCACCTTATGACCACGTTCATAGCCACCGTAGTAGATGTAGGTCTTATCGCCAACGATGAGCTGTTCATCGCCCCAGGCCATGGCATGATCAAAGGTTCCGGGAACGGGATTGCGGTCCAGGAAAGGTTCATGATCACGATGCCAGGTTTCGCCGTCGCGGCTCCAGGCCAGCACTGTGTAGCCGATGCCGGCTGCCTTGCGCTTCATATCCCCCAACTCTTTGGCGCTCTTGCCCTGGGTGGCGTTCAGGTCGTCTCGGAGGACTTTGACCAGACCGATCAAGAGATCACCGCGGACGATCATACCGCCCATGGAATAGAACTGGGTCTCACCCTTCTCAATGGGCACACCCAACTTGGGTTCAAAGATGACCTTGATCTCTTCCCAGGTCTCAAGGTCGCTGCCAACACTTTGATGGGGAATTCGGCGGCGGTCATCATTCTGGAACGGATGATCCTTGTCCTCATATCCAACTTTGCGGTGTGAAGCGAAAGCGATGTATCGCTCTCTGAGAGGATCCCAATGCAAGCTATTTATATCATGATTGTGAGCGAATGAAGCTTTCTCTGAAATCACACTCCAATCAGTGCCGTTCGCTGATGTTGATATGCGTAGACCCGGATTTTCATAGCTTGTATAACTTCCCAGTACAAATCGAGCTTCCTGGTCCGGCCAGTCCTTCCCATGGTCTACGACAGACACACCAAACTGGATGTAATGAGGATCTTCCAAAACCTGATGAGGTCTATTCCAGTTGATTCCGTCTTCTGATTCCATGTAAGCGATACGACAGCGACTGTGGTTGATGGTGTCCACCGGTGTGTTATACCAGAGACGAAAACGTCCCGTTTCTTCATCTTGAACAACACTGAAGTAGGGTTGCCAGACCTGATCTTTATCCCAGCCACCCCATGCAATGGGGTCAGGCAGTTTGTCAGGGTTATTGACGCTACGATTCAACATCGTTTGCTCAGCGATCAAATAATCATCGATAAAAAGCTGTGGACCTGATTTCAGGTCAATCACGGGCGCTGAAGAATTATTGCATCCATTGCTCATCAGAGCTGCGATTATCAGCGTATAGGAGAATATTTTTTTTGTCATGTTTATACTCAGTTTACAGATTTATGGCCAGAAAGTTCTGGACCAGAGCATCAGCTGCGGGACCTTCCAGTGCTTTCAGTGGAGGTAGTACATGCTGCCCGCACACACCTAGGTGTCTGGTGATGGCCTTCAGCTCAGGAATGGTGATGGTCATGGTTTTACCAGCCTGGACAAGTTGTCCAATCTCACCAGCTTTAATTTGAAGCGCTCCTGCTTTGTCAAAATCGCCAGCCATGGCGGCCTGGTACAAGTCCTGAAATAGGTTCGGGGCAACATTGGCAGTGTTGGGAATGATGCCATCAAAGCCAACGGCTAGTGACTCGGTAGATTTATCGGTCCAACCAATGAATAGAGAAAAATCCTCTCTATCTTTCATTAATGCAGACAATTCTTCGATCCTCTCCCAGTCGCGTTCGGAATCTTTCAGACCGGCAATATTTGGATGGTGGCTCAGCTTTTCGATAACATCGACAGGGATCGACATATGTGTGATTGAGGCAATATTGTAAATGATAAGCGGTGCTGGAGCAGCATCTGCCAGTGATTCAAAATATTTTAACATTGCGTCTGGTTGAATAGGTAAAAAATATGGGAGGTGGGCTACTAGGACATTCACGCCATAGTCCACGTATTTCTTGGCAGCTTCGATTGAATTACCAAGGGCGTTATCTGAAACTGCGGCATAGAAGGTTGTCTTACCAGCAAGGTGAGCACCGACGTGCTTCACAAATTTTTCCCGGTCGGTTTGGGATACAAATCCCATTTCACCGGTTGTACCCAATACAAAGGGATAATTACCTGTTTCCAGGGTAAAATTTAATAGTGTTTCGACTGAAGCTAAGTCGATTTGGCCGTTCGTGTCTACGGGGGTCAATAATGGAACAACGACCCCATGATAATTCTTAATCATAGTTGTGACCTTTTAATTAATGACGACAAAAAGCGGATTTTAGCCACTTTTCGACCGGGTAATCCGTTCCCGGCAGTTGCAGACTGTTCGGTTATCCTGGCAAAAAACAGTTTTGGTGCGGCAACATTTCAGCCGCACCAAAACCTGTCGGTCGAGGAATTCCCGACATGAGCGTTCTAAGGTCTAGAAGCTATACTTCAGACCGAAGCGTGATACAAATCCATAGTACGAGACTGCGATGGGACGATTAGGATCACCCATGTACTCATATTTCGGCTCATTGGTCAGGTTGACCAAGTCCAGAAATACATTAATACCACTCGTGACTTTAAAGTTACCCGTAAAGTCTATTTGCGCGTGTGAGTTCACCCACTCGTCATGTTCTTCATCTTTACCAACTTCATCCAGGAAAGCGCCCTGGAATGAATAACTCAAGTGACTGCTGAAACGACCTGCTTCATAAGACAAAGATAGATTAGCAGCATCACCAGCTTGACCAGGCAAAAAGCCTTCTCTCGGATCGTCACCTTCACTGGGGCTAAGCAGTTCGGCCTCAGCCCAGGTGTGGGTGTAATTAATGTTTACACCAAAACCTGAAAGTGCACCAGGTAGAAAGGTCAATTCCTGTTGCCAGTTCAACTCATAACCAAAGAGGCTCGCATCGCCACCATTAACTGGATGCTCAATATCCCAGCCATTGTATGGACTTGCAGCATCTTCGATTTCATTGGTTCTCTCGAAGATGATATTTGAGAGATCTTTATAGAAAAATGAACCCGATACCAGACCAATACCACTTAAGTAATGTTCAGCCATAAAATCGATGTTTGATGACATCGTAGGCTCAAGATCCTTGTTACCAGAACGAATTTCCTCCTTCTTCTCATTGGCAAAAAAGTAAGGCGCTAAATCATAATAATTGGGACGAGACATGGTGCTGGTGTAGGCAACACGCAATTTCGTATTTGCATTCAGATCGTGATTGATGTGAAACATCGGGAAGATATTGTTATAGTCCCTAGTTTCGTCCACAGGACTATGTGATTCATAGTCACCATCATCATCAAAGATCAGATTCGTTCCCAGAAATTCATTGTTGGTCATTTCATAGCGGGCACCACCAATTACATGGAATCTGCCAAGATCTATATTAGCCATGGCATAACCAGCCATTACGTTTTCATTGATTTCATATGATCCACCATATGTATCCCACTCATCGATGGTTGGATCAAAGTCATCCATATTTGCATCCAGGAACTCAATTGGAAGTTTAGGATCAATGATGGGACCGAATTTATAATTGTCTTCCATGAAATCGTCACGAACCAGGTCAGACTCCCACATATCCAGTGTAAGGTCTTCATCGCCTTCCCAATCATACTTGATGCGTGTGTCATTTCGATCCTTGTAGGCCGCAGTATACTTACCTCCTACCTTGATCTTTGACGGATATCCAGCAAGATTCATGGGTAGTTCGTAGTTGACGCCTCCAACCATATTGGTATTTTTCGACCGCTGTTCGCGCCAATCGAATTCACCGAATTCATACTGCGTGGGATCCAAAAACAAACCCATCATTTCTTCCTCGTTAAAATCACCATTTACCATTGTGAATTTTGTAAATTCTGGATCTGTGAGGTCTAAATTAAGATTTACCTTCTCAGAGAAATCCCATTCTGACTCAAGCTGAGGAATATGCTCTTCTTTCGCCTCACTATAGGCAACACTGTAATCAAGTTTGCTGCTGCCTAGTTCGTGCTCACCACCAAAAGTATAGTGGCTCTGGAATACGTCCTCTATACGATATTTGTGCTCGCGTATGATCCTAGATTTTTCAGTGAGTGTACCTTCAGGATTGAGGTAGTCACCTTTATCTACACGAATACGAGTCCGTGTACGCGCATTGTCATCAGAAAACTTATTCCACATAAGGCTTGTATAGAAGCGATTACCTTGGCTTGGGCGGAATTCAAGACCACCGCCAATACCAAGACGAGTTTTTGTAAGCTGAGATGCATTCTGGAATATATCTGTGATTGCGTATGGAATTTCGTTTCCGGAAACATCTTCTGTATCATCCCAATCCCATTCCATTCCGTCCTGATTCTTTTCCTTTCGATCCCAGTTAGCCGTGACATTATATCCAATTTTTCCGTTGGGAAGAATATCGCTATAGTTGAACTTTGCCTGACCCATGGTCTTTCCACCAAGACCAGTATAGCCACTACCAAGGGTTACTTTTGCTTTACGGCCAGAATAGTCAAATGCGCTCCTGGTGATAATATTAAGAGCACCACCAACTGAATTAGCATCCATATCGGGGGTCAAGGCCTTGACAACTTCGATCATTGCCATCTGGTTGGAGCCCATGGCATCCAACTGAGAATAGCGTTCTTCTTGCCGTGAAGTAGCTAAGGTTGCTCCGTTGACCGTAACGGTGCTCAAGCGAGGTTCTGTGCCTCGGATCAGGACATAACGTCCTTCACCACCCGAACGTTGGATATGCACACCAGGTACACGCTGAATTACTTCTGCAACATTTGCATCAGGGAAGGCTTCCATCTGCTCCTGAGAAACAACGTTCATGATATTGTCTGCATTTCTTTGCATAGACAATGCCTTGACAGCGCCCTGGCGCATACCCTCAACAATAACATCGCCCAATTCTACATAGCCAACGCTCATGCCCACATTGTGGCTTGTCGTGATACCGTTTAAAGCAACAACCTCGGCTGCATAATCGTCGTATCCTATATAATGGGCAACCAGATTATAACTTCCGGCAGGTACATTCACGATCCGGAAATTTCCTTCTCGATCGGTTGCCGCACCTATGTTTGTACCTTCAAGGATTACATTTGCGCCTGGTAAATATTCACCAGACTCTCCGTCTGTCACCCGGCCTGAGAGTGTACCGCTTGTCTGGCCAATCACAAATGACATACCAACTAACGCTACAACGATGAAAAGTTTAAGCATTTGCTGAAATTTTTTCATTTCTCGATCTCCTTCTTTATGGTTAACATCTAACAGCATTTTTTATAGAGAACCAATTCATCAATTCCATATAAAATTCAATTTTGTTTTACTTTATAAGTAGCATTTCTTTTGCTTCTACTCCCAAAATGGTTTTCAGCTCGTAGAAATAGATACCGCTCGATAAATCTTCTGCGTCAAATCCAATACTGTGACGACCCCTTTTCTGTTCAGCTTCCAGTAGGGTGCCAATTTTTTGTCCCCTCAAATTGTATAAATTGATCTGTACCCTAGAATCCTGATTCAGATCATAGGTAATCACCGTGGAAGAATTGAATGGATTAGGGTAATTGTCATGCAGCTGAAATTCAGACGGAGTGGATATCCCATCATCGTCTTCCACGCTAACGAAATCTCCATTAGGCGACACCGTCAGGAAAAAAACCTTACTGTTAGTATAGTAGCTACTCGTTCCTCCAAGGATGACAATATCCCCATCTTTATTAAATAATAGTTTATTACATCCTTCGCTCTTATCACCACCATACTGTCGTGTCCAGCGATGGTTGCCCTCAAAGTCAGTCTTGATGAGAAATAGATCAGAGTACCGGAAAGTATCTGTTCCAGATTGAACGTATCGGACCTGAATAGATCCCGCAACTAAAATACCATCATCTGCGATAAGGAGATATGAAGCTCGGTCAGTATAGGGTTCACCGAAATAGCGTTCCCAGACCTGATTACCAGAGGCATCGACAGTAACCAGATACATGTCGCGAGCACCAGCTCCGCCTGATGCTGAGTAGCCAACCACGGCGAAACCACCACCGGGTAGCTCTGCTAATTCTGCAGCACCCTCTCGACCCACACCATCAATGATTTTATCCCATATCAAATTACCTGCTGCATCGACCTTGACGAGGTAAAGATCCTGATCCTGGTCAGTTGTCACCCAACTTGTTGATTCAGCAAGGATTAAGTAGCCACCGTCTGATACAGCAATAATACTCTCTGCACTTTCGCCGCCATCCCCACCATAGGTTTTCGCCCACTGCTCAACACCGTTATCGTCAACCTTGACGAGGTAAATATCTTTGTTTTTGCTACTTGATTGAGAATAACTATCTGATGAGCCAAGAAGTAGGTAGCCATCATCAACTTTCAGGATGTCAGCGGAATTATCGATATCATCACCACCATAGCGTTTACTCCAGACCTTTTCGCGATTGGCATCGATCTTCATGAGCTGCATATCGGTATTGCTTGAGCCGTCCTTTGATCGACTTCCGAAGAGAAGATATTCGTCATTTGGTAGTGGGATCAGCCTGCCAGCACTTTCGTTATAGTCCTCATCCTCGATGCGACCTTCCCATACCCGTTTACCCGAGGCATCAGTTTGGACCATATATATGTCCGAGACTTCTTCATCGAGATTCGGGGTGCTGCCACTCATGAAATAGCCACCATCCGTTGTTTGATGGATGCCACTCAAGCTACCACCATCTGATGGACCGAAGACACGTTCAAAATAATTCTCTGACCCCGACATACCCTCACCATATAGATGGACAGTGGTTTGTGAATTTGTCGAATTACTAGTGTAGATCAAATCCGCCTGTAGGGATCCCGTTTGAGTGGGTTTAAATTCTATATCTAAAATTACTTTTCGGGTTATTCCAAGATTTACCGATCCTGGATTGTCCAAGATGTGAAAACTTCCAGAGGGATCGTTCTCTATGGCGATGCTTGTGATCTCGAGTGTCGTCGCATTGACATTGAACGCTCTCTGCTCTCTAACAGAGAGGCTGTTTGTAGTAATTTTACCCATGTAAAGTGTGTCTGGGGAAAATACAATCTGTTGCGCCAAAACTTGTGAGTTGACACCGAGGGTAGTTAGGACAATAAGTCCCGCAACTGAATAAATTTTAAGCTTCATTAAATTCATCACGATGCTATCCTAATTGTAATTTGTTATTTTGTCACCAACTGAACTATATCCGTTCAGATGGGGTTCGTTTTTCAGGTTATCAGATATGACATCAGCGTGTTGCCTGATATCAGCACCGATTTCATCCATATTCTCACTACGGATTCTTGAAGATGGTCCAGTAATCCAGATGGCTGCGATAGGACGATGGCGATGATCAAAGATTGGTGCACCTACACAGTGCATACCTTCCGTTTCCTCAGCCATATCCCAGGCATACCCTTTTTTGCGCACGTCTTCCAGCGCTTCCATCATTTTCTCAGGAGAGGATATCGTCCGTTCATTGAATACAGAATAATCTAATCTTTGCACCAGCTTTCTCCGTTCCTGCATTGGCAGATAGGCCATCATGGCTTTCCCGGGTGCTGAGGTATGTAAATTCCACAACTTTCCAACATCTAGGACATAGCGGAACGAATGGGATCCTTCTACCTTCTCAAGAACAATCCCTTTGACCCCACTGATGACTCCCAGTGGTACTGTTTCTTTATATTTTGCCTGAAGTTGATGCATAACAGGTAGGCCATGTTCGACCAGTGAGGATGAGGTGTGAGATTTGATCCCGACTGATACGAGTTTAATCGAGAGTCGATATGTCCTTGTCTCTTCAGACCGAATGAGATAATCATAGTCCACCAGAGTTGACACGATTCTAAAAATACTGTTACGAGAAACATTCAGGAATTTTGAAATATCACTACTCGTTAATCCCTTAGGATATTCAGCCAACAATTCGAATACCTTTAAGGCCCGTTCAAGGTTGGTTACGTGATATTTTGATCTGTTTGTTTTTTCGATCGTCATGGGTGTTTTATATTTAGACACTATGACCAGATATTAAACAAGCAGCAATTTCATGTCAAGTTTTATCCGATTTATTTTAGAAAATAATATAAATTTTTTAGTAGCCGTATTCTCATGTATATCAACACCTTATAACATGACTGTTTTAATCGTATCTAAGAAAAGTAAAATTTACCGAATTGAGTTCGGTTTATTCGCTCATAAATTTCGTTAGCGAATGAGTTTTCGTGGATTCCATATTTCAGCATAGGCATGAAACCGCTGGTTATTTCTTCTTGTACCCGGGATTGCATCATTTACATTCTGGCAATATACCGAGCGGTGTTCGGTTTTTATGATGTTAATGAGAATATGAATTATTTGGAATAGCAGAAAAGTTAAAGTACATGAGTAATAAACTGATTTTCATCCTCCTAGCCACCCTAACAGCTGTCATGGCTTTAGCAGACAATCACTTACCCAGGGTCTATCTGGAAGTATCCTTTTGGCCAAAAGACTATATGCGGACTGAAGCTGATTTTGTTGATTACGTCCGAGATCGCGAAAATGCTGATGTCCACGTGCTTGGCATCCGGACACGCACTGGTGGGTCTGGCTCACAGATCACCCTCACCTTTTATGGGCATAATGAATTCGAAGGACAGAATGACACGCTGATTTACAACATCTATGCAAATGAAAACGGGGAAGCTGAACGTTCATGTGGATTAGCAAACCTGAAGCTCGGACTATTGCCATATATATTACAATCATCTGGTGCTCCTGAACTCCTTATTGATATCCAGCGTATCGAAACAGACAGCAAACATGTTACTGAGATCGAGGATCCATGGAATGGTTGGGTATACAAGATCGGTGGCCGTATCAACATGTCGGGAGAAGAATCAAGAACCCGCTTTAACACACGGGACCATATCGGCGCAAAATGGATTGGTGATGCCTTTAAATGTGAGTTCAGTGCCCATGGTGAGTTCGATAAACGCCTGGACCAGCTCACAGATGACCGTGGCACCGATGCTGTCGACGATGACAGCACCTATCAAAGTGTGAGTACTAGTAGTAATTATGGCTTTCAGTATAAAGCAGGTTGGAGCCTCAGTGATCACTGGTCGTTTGCCGTATACACTGGTATTTATGGGAACAGTGTCCAAAACATCGATCGCAGCATGTGGATCAACCCAGCCCTCGAGTATAATCTTTTTCCCTATTCAGAGTCTACCAGACGCCAGTTCCGTATAGGAACGAAGATCGTTCCCAACTACCTGGAATATGTTGAAGAAACTATCTATGATAAAAACAAGGAACTGCTATGGAGCAGTGAGATCGAATTTGACCTGCGTCTCATGCAGCCGTGGGGTTCAGTGGATGCTGGAGTAACGCTTTCCACCTATCTTCATGATTTCTCGAAGAATCACGCACGATTTTATACGCATAGCAATTTTAAGTTATGGAAAGGTCTTTCCCTGAACACTCAAGCCTCGATCTCTCTGATTCGAAACCAGCTATTTCTCTCTAAATCAGGTCTGGATCTTGCAGATATCTACCTTGAACGAAAGGCAGTCGCCACGAATTACCGTTACGGAATGTACATGGGTTTGACTTACACCTTCGGATCTATCTACAAAACAGCTGTGAATCAACGATTTGGTTATTGGTAGAGATATTCTGCAGGTCTATTCTAGCTTGGGGTGAATTCAATTTTTACTTGTGGATTGAACGTATCAGATCTTAGTTAATTCACACTTTTTTATTCCGAAGCATGACATTGGCCGGAGCACGCCCCTTGTGTAACTCAGATGCCATGAACCTCATACTCTCATCGATATGCTCGAAGAACTTCAAGTATCCCTGACATAGGTAGCTCTGGTGGGTTAGTTCATTTGGCAATTCAACAAACCGATGCTTGGGACAGTCACCATTACAGGCAAACCGATACTCACATCGTTTACAGGTATTAGTTAATGTCGATCGTTTCTCTAAACCGAACATTCGCTGAGAGGTCTGCGAGACCAGTTCACTTATCGGGGTGGATAGAATATTTCCCTGTTTAAACTGCGGGTATACATAATGATCACAGGAGTAGAGATCGCCATTATGCTCTAACACAACATTGGTTCCACAGACTTCTTTGAAAATACACAATCTCGGTTCATACCCATACCACGCCTCCAACATAACGTCAAAGAGCTGGACATAGATCTGACCCACGTCCCGCTTGATCCATTCATCGTAGACAGCACAGAGAAATTGACCCCATTGTACGGATTCGACTGACCAATCCGTTACCTCGCTTGTGGTCTTGTGCGCAGGAGTTATGAGCGTTTCACCCGCCAGAGCATCGCCAATAACCTCCCTCTCTACAATAGGGATAAATTGCATATGCGTGCTGCCAATGCTCTTGAGGAAGCGATATATTTTAACCGGATAATCTGCATTCTTCTGATGGACTACCGTGAGTGTGTTGAATCGAACACCATTCCGCTGCAGGCATTCAACACCCTCCATGACCTTATGGAAGGAGGGCTTTCTACCCTTCGTCTTTCGATAGCGATTATGGAATTCAGCTGGACCATCAATGGAAAGTCCTACCAGAAAATCATGTTCTTTAAGGAAGTCACACCAATCATCATTCAACAGAACACCGTTGGTCTGGAATCCATTCTCTATTTTTTTATGCCCGCGATACTTTTCCTGAAATGCGACCACTTTCTTGAAAAACTCAATGCCAAGTAGAGTAGGTTCACCTCCCTGCCAAGTAAATTCAACAGTAGAAATACTATGAGCATGAATGGTATCATAGATAAAGCGCTCAAGCACCTCATCTGACATTGTAAAGGGGTTTCCTTCAGGATACTGGTGCTCTTTTTCCAGGTAGAAACAGTAATCACAATCTAGATTACACAAAGCGCCAGTTGGCTTGACAATCGTATTAAATACTGAAACAGGGTCTATCATGCTGGTTTCACCAATGTTTTCGCTCTTTACAGGGTTTATCGGCACCGCCTGGCACCAGAAATATCTCTTACACTAAATCAGGAGTTTTTTACCAGGGCATTTTCCTGCCACCGAGTTTTCTTCCAACCTCAGCTGCTTCCTGTACACTACCGGCTCCGATCGTCACTCCCATTTCAAGTTTCCAATGAACATTGTCAGGAAGGACATTGTCCAAAAACTGCAATCCATTGGCCTGACAGGCTGCAAGTACTCGTTGTCCAGCTTCATCTACCTCGGGTGGCATCGGTGGATCTGCTCGACCCTCCAAATGCCCATAGCTAAACCCCATATCGCGAGGTCCATGTTCAGCAAAAGCAATCCCCGGTATAGCACAGAGCGCTTCTGTAGATTCAAGCCCGTGTCTATCCTCGATCTTGATTCCCAACATCAGCTCACCCTGAGGATTCAAGGGCCAAACATCAGCTTTCTTCAGGTATTCCTCTTCGTCCAAACCCCATACCCAGGCTGCAAACTTGTGACTGCCCCAACCACGCAGACCTTCTCCCAGGATATCTATCTCCTGTTTGTGAATAGGGTAACGCGCGATTTGGACAAAACGTTTAACTGCCTCAGTGTCTCTGAACCTTGGCAAATGAACACCATGGACACCTTGTGCAAGCGCCTGTTGAATCATCCATGCACCACTGCGTATGGACACTTCATCCATTCCCAGAACGGGTAAAACGACAATAACGGTAGGTGTGCGATGCCCGCTGGGAGTCGGACCACCTTCAACAAGACCACGCATGAAATCCTTTAATTGCAGGAAGTCCAGCGGTTTATGTTCCATGTTATACACAAGATAGTCGGCCCAGGTCTGACTCAATTCAAGACCCTCCTTATACCCACCATAACATCCCTTATAGTACACCGCTTGATCAGCTTCGAATAACTCGATGCATTTATTCACTCTTGCCGGTGTCCAGTCCGATGCAGAGTTTCCAGTATTCTCCCCTTCTCCACAGCCTGAATAGATCAGGACGAATAGAATAAGGGTGGCTATCTGTCTTTTCATTTGCTCAATACCTCTCCCATACTGTTCACACCATAACCAAGGCTGGGTGAGCCGCTGAGTGGTTTGTAGGTTGGCATGATCTCAATCTGATCAATACTACCAAGATCACCCCAGACAATCAGTTGTTTTGGCTGGATGGAACTTATAATTCCCCATTTCTCACCTGATCGGATGACCCTATCCTGAAGATTTGTGAGTTCCAGGTCTTTCCTCAATAGAACCACGGTCTGGCAGGTATTGTCGGAGTATTCAGCGGATACAACATTGAGTACGAAGGGTTCATCATCAAGCTTCAGGTTAGAAACATGAGTATTCTCCTCCTGCCAGCGGGAGTCGCCTGAGAAAATGTTCTTGATAAAGCTTACTGGCGCTGGATCTTCATCCATATTCAATGTGTCTGAAATGATATTCCCTTCAGCGTATGAGGGTTTCAATCCTTCCTTTGTCTCGATAAAAATGAATGGCTCCAGGATCGTATTATTCCTAACCTCTACTTCAGAACGTTGGATGTAGAATCCAGGATTTTCAGCCATGATATTCCCTGCGATACTTCCCCGACTTTCCATGGTGAAGCGCATGACTCCTGAATTCCCTGGCTTACCAGCATTATTCCGATTACCATGAAATACATTGTCTTCAATCCGGACATAAAACTCGTTCTTCGGAGGGATTGGATCCAGTGGTCCATCATAGCGGTGTTCCTGCCCCCCAACAAAAATTGCCCCAGCATCATCTCCACTGATATTTTGAACAAAAACGTTCTTTCTGACTAATGGTGAAGACCAAAGTGCAACGAAGATCCCACCTGCATCATTTTTTGTCAGTGCTTCATTTGCTAGAAACAGATTGTCTTCTACCAGGGGGCTAGACCAGTCAAATATCGATAGTGCACCTCCATCGCTGGAGCGTTTGGGGTCATTATCTCCTGAGATGTTAGCATAGAATACATTGGCAACAATTTCGCCATTGCAATTGCTATGCAGAGCTAGAGCTGCTCCACGACCATTTTCTGTGGTATTGTAGGCGAATACGTTGTTTTTAAGAATAAGGTCTGCACCATCGGCTGCATAAATCGCTCCGCCGTCGTTGGAAATTTCATGCCGATGAACAGGATTCCATTCTTCAGGTCCCAGACTTCGATTATTCTTGATCCAACAGTTGCTTACCGTCATATCTACAGCAACGCAAGTCAATGCAGCACCATGACCTCTGACCAGACCCTGAGTAAGGGTTAATCCATCAAGCCATGCGCCATCGGCTCCGATAAAGAGCCGCTGCTCCCCTTCCCCATTGACGATCGTTGGATGAGAATTAATATCACGTTGCCACCCTTTAGCTGAGTACCCGCCAAATAC
>CAZOBQ010000035.1:0-18316 GCA_964578155.1 uncultured Lentisphaeria bacterium | reverse complement strand
ACTGCGCAATAGCAGAACTTAATGCTATAATTGAATATTTCAATCTTTAAACCGGATCAACACGGGTTTTGGAACTACTAGATTTTACTTGCTATTAACAAATACAATCTTAAGTTCATTAATATTAATCACAACAGGTAAAACAATTAGGGGTGCAATTATGAAAACAAAGCATTTCAACTCTGTTCATTTTCTGATTTTATTGATGCTCATCTCCATCCTGGCAAGCCCGGTACTTGCCCAACGTCCCAGCAAAGTTGACCGAATGAAAGCTCGCCGAGCTGCCGAAGGGTCTTCCAAAGTCGACCAAGGTCTGACTGAATCTCTCAGACTGGCCAAGCGTGGAAATGTGAATTCCTGGAATACTGCCAAGAAAAATATCTCCACCGCCCGCGATGCCTTGGAAATATTAGAGATCTCTGCTGCTACTCGCAATAATGATGATACCAAAAAATACCGAGCCACCCTGAACGATAGAGTGCTTGAAATATATATGGCTGCTGATGGCTGGTTGCCTGCAAAACTGGCCAATGAGAAACCACGCTCTGATGCCTATACCGGCAGTGATAAAGAACGACTGCATGAGATGGCTGAAAAAGCCTGGCGGAAAAAATGGCCCAACGATAAGATCGTAGCTATCAGATTTGGACGCGCAGACTGGCATCGAACCATTGAAGAGGGTTTAACCGCAGCCGGCACAGTCGGTATCGTCAAAGATTTCCAATTTCTGGAACTTAGCGTTTATGTGCAGGAGTCACCAAATATTGTGACCGGATACCCGGCCTATATTAATCGGGATAATCTATCAAATTCTGAAGATGCCGGTGTCAAAACCAAAGCAGGTACACATATGAGTCACGATGTGCCCGCTTCAGCATTCTAAGCTCTAAAAGTAATTACCAAATAAATAGGGGCAGACTACCATTCGGTAGTCTGCCCCTATTTCAACTTGGAATACTGGGGAAGGAATTAATTCATCAATCTACAAAAATAAATTCCTTGGGTAGTTCGAACCACATGGGTTCAGGGTTACTCCCCTCAGGTACTGCCTCCCACTTTACATCAGACCATTTACTACGAGTTTCCCGATAGGATTCATTCTTAATATCTAAGCTACCCGGAGCTCGCACTCTAGAGTTAGAAACAGAGCCTTCACGCTCGATATATAATTGTATCGAAGCATCCTTCGCTTCCTCCCTGGCATTAGGACCGCTAAGTGTTATTGTTACTGGTCCAGGTGGATCAATAGGACGCCATCTCGCTTTCTCTGAATAAGGTTGAGAAGTCTTTGGCTCATCTGTTTCAACATCTTGTTTTAATTTGAACACAATTGGTATTGCCATACTCAATTTTACAGGTTTTCCCTCCAATTTAGCTGGAATCCATGTAGACTTCTCTGTCGCTTTAATGGCGGCCGAATCAAGAGATGTATCACCAGCACTTTTCAGTACGCGCACATCGCTGGTGCTGCCATCCTCATCTATAACCAGGTTTAGAAATGTAGTCCCCTCAATACCAGCTTTTCTCGCCAGCTCAGGATATTTGATATTTTTCTGAATAGCAGCAAAACCACCCACTGGTTCAGGTGGAGTATCATAATCCCATTTCTGCTCAGAACTGATATCGACACCTTTTTCAAGGCTTTCTGGCTCAACAATGTTCGGTTCTGTGTCAGTTGAACAGGCAATCACTACCGCTACGCTTGCTACTACCAGAATGAGCAGTAGATGATAAAACTTTAATTTGTTTTTCATATTCCCCCGCTTTTCTTTGATATATCGGAATCGTTTCAGGATACTGTTATCACTCATAAAGAAGCCACCTGCCAGGACTGGAGTCGCAGAACTACCAGTTTGAGATTCCAGGTGTTTGTACAATTGTTGACCATAGGCACCACGATCAGACCGTGCCAGGTCAATGGCTTCGTCATCACATATTTTTTCTCGCTCAAGATCGATTTGATCATTCACCATCCATACCGCAGGATGAAAGAAGTAAAGCACTTTGACAATTGCCTGGAGATAGATCACCAACATATCTCTGCGTCTCACATGAATTAACTCGTGGGCCAGAATGCTGCGTTTTTCATCAATATCCCACTCACGATAGGCTTCCGGAAGATGGATATGCACTTTGAAGAGTCCATGCATGAGCGGACTCTGAACGCCGTCACCTATAAATAGCCGGGTCTGCTGTTTGATCCCTAATTCTGCCTTCATCTCCGTAAACCAGGGCTCAGGAATGAGGATTTGAGAGCTTCTAATCCGTCTGCGGTGGGTAATTTCTGAGAGTAGAATCCTGGTGGCAAAAAAGACAACACCCAGGAGCCAGATTAATCCCACAATATTCTTGAATGAGAATAGCGTGCTTGTCTGAGCCGCAGTAGCTTCAAGGAAATACTCACCGGTAATGACGGGAGGCAATGCAACGACTTGAACTTGTTGAACGGGTAATGTGATTCCTATGGGGATAAGGGCTTTGATTAGAATAACCACCCAGAGGGCATAGGCAAAGTTAGGATAAGCTCTAACACTCAAGCGGCTAAGTGGCCAAACGATAAGTGATAATATGAGAATCTGCCATGAAGACTGGATCATCATTGGTATCATTTGATCAATCATTGTCTTCCCCTTTCTCAAGGATATCGCGGATCTTCTTCAGGTCACCATCATCAAGTTTCTTATGTTTAATGAGATAGGCTGCCAGACTGGATCCTGACCCTTGAAATACTCTATCAATAAAACTGGAGGTGGCACCATCTACAGCAGTTTGTTGGGGTACTTGAGTAGTGTAGAAATTCACCATACCGATCTTTTCTTTGGCCAGATAACCTTTCACAACCAGTCGTTCCATATAGGTCTGGATCGTGGTATAGGCCCGTTGGGCTTCCTCAGGCAGAGCATCTTTAACTTCTCGGGCAGAGGCACTACCAACGTCCCAAAGGTGATTCATAATCAACCACTCAAACTGGCTCAAAGCGTCTAGATTCAACTTACTACTCATATCGTCACTCTCCTACGTTTGTAGTAAGTTATTATAAAAGTCTGCGAATGCAAAACTTTTTTAGTGACAGATTCGGGGGTGGATTATCAAGTACGGGATTTATGTATTATCGGAGTTCAACTTCTGATTTACATAACATGTTTACATTTCATTATCCTTCGAGAGGGCTTCGTCCTTCGACAGGCTCAGGATGACGCTCAGTGTGACACTTCAGGGTGATGAAAACTCCTTCGTGGTAGCTCAGGGAACAATGTAGGGAAGGGCAGACTACTCTTCTTCAGTATAATCCTTGCGGACTTCGGGGAAATCCTTTCGATATTTCTCAGCATCACCATAATCGAAGAACTTGTCATATCGACTATGAGGGTCTGCAAGTCTGGAGGCGTGTTTGATGGGACACCAGAATAACTCTGTTCTGGCTATAATTTCCTTGGTGTAGGCGGCTACTGCATTGCCATATCCACAGTATATACAATTGACCTTTTCAACTGAATTCAGATAGGATAAATGGTGTCGGTCTATGACAAAGTAAGCTTTACGTGGGACAATGGGAATACGGTATACCGGGAATGTGATTCGTTGGTAAATCCAGATCGTAATATCCATAAATACTATGGGGACAATCATGGCATAAATAATGGGAGCAATGAGAATAAATAAGGGATTGGCATGGAATATCTGATAAATAACACTTTTACGATAACTCCTATGGATTGATTTGATATTCTTATCAAACCTGATCCGACGGCGTTCATAATCCTCACGGAATTTCCGGCTCTGTAGGGATATTTCATCCTCAAGTTCTTGCTCAAGTTGACGAATCCTGGCCAGCAGTTCTTGGATTTTTTTATTCATGGGTTCCCCGGTTGAAATGGTTTTTGATCAGTCTTTATATCTTATCCCTCGTCCTTCGACAAGACCTGTACTGAGCACTTCGGCCATTCTTCCCCTTCGATAAACTCAGGGTACGACCCGGCAGGCAGGATGACGAGCTCCAGCCTACGTTCAAGAGCTCAGCTTGGCAGGCAAGGTAACAAACTAGGGCGGGTTTCCCTTGAGATATTGCTTCTGAATATGGACAGCAAAAATGGTGATGCCTAAAAGAAGCCCACTGATCAATAATAAATATGGGTAATCTAGCAGATCTTCACTCACTCCAATATGCTTGGCGTTCCAAAAATAACTCCAGAGAATAAGTGATGCAGCGATCAATTCGCCGAACCACTCCCATCGATTCAGATGAAAAGACTCCTTAAAATGTTGCTCCATAAACAGGATAATTAGGGCGGCAGAGATGAGAGCCATGGAGACTAAAACAGGACTGATAACCGGACTGGTCCAGGGGAAAGGGATCAGAAATAAAACATCCCAGGTAAATAGCGATTCAGGCCAATCGATAAAGATTTTGAGCCAGATATAATAGAAAATATCCCAGACCCCAAAAGCTAGGAAGAAGTAAGCATATCGCTGTGATCGTGAATGACCAGCTAGAAATGCCAGCCCCAAAAGTAGTGCTACGGTTGCTAATTCTCTACCTAGCTCTATGAAAACAAGTAGACTTGGGACGTCTTCTAGTGGGAAGTGGAATCCTTCGGGGTATAACAAAGCACGCAGATAAGTAACCACCGAGCTTTCAATATAGGCGAAGGCAATAGCAATTACAGTGACCAGTAGTAGTTTCTGTTTCATAGAACAACCCGATAAAAATTTGTCCTTTTGCTATTTAGCCAAATACCGCCTTATGAACCAAATGAACCAATGACGAATAGCTCTCATCTGTGGCCTTAGACATGCCCATCTCACAGGTCCGAGAACTGGAATAGTGTCCTTCAACATGAGTATGCGTATTCACCTCAGCTGCTTCTCTTAGAGTAGCACTTTCTGTCAATTCCGGGACAAGGAAACCGCGATCACCGGCAAACCCACAACAACCCACTTCCTCCGGAACAATCGCTTCAGTTGAGCAAGCACAGGCCACATCTTTCATTTTACCCTCAAGACCCATCTTTCGTGTAGAACAGGTCGGGTGTAAAATAATCTTATCTAGCTTATTCTTGATTTCCAGACGCGGAACAATGGTATCATTCAAGTATTCGATGATATCTATGATCTTCAATAATTTCCACTGTTTGAGCAGATCTCCCTCAAGGATAGTATCATAGTGCTGCATCTTGTAAGTACAGGGTGATGTATCCACCACGATAGGCAATTGACCTTGTCGGGAGGTTCTCCATAAATACTGAACCGTTTTTTCGGCCATGAGCTCATAGGCCTTATCAAAGCCCTTGGACGAATAAGGCGTTCCACAGCAGAGGTCTTCTAAATGCGCGGGATAGATGGGATGTATATGAGCTTCTTGGAGTAACTCTATGAATGCCTCGGGTGTGCTAAGTTTCTGAGTCTCGCCTGGAATTTTGTTCATCCCACGACTGATACAGGAAGCGAAATAGACCATCTCTTCCTTTTCCTCAGGATTCCTCAGTTTTATAGCCGGCAATCCTTTACCACCTGTCGGCATAAACTTGTGCCAGACTGGAATACGCCCCCCACTCCAGCTGTGTTTCCATTTTGTAACCGCCACGATCCGTTCACTACCGATCAAGCGAAATAACGGAGTAAATATGTTCAAACCCAATCTTAGCATTTCAACAACAAAACTAAAATAGCGAACCGTCCACAACGCAAGACGTTTACCAAATAACCGATGCTTCTCCTGTCTAAAATGGCGGGTTAAATCTCCAGTATCGATCTTGACTGGACAACCCAAGGCACAGAGGCCATCAACAGCGCAGGTATCTACACTTTCAAAAGCATAATCCTTCAGCAGCGCCTGGGCAGTTTCACGATCTGTAAAATCACCCTTCTTCAACATCTCAATCTCACGCCAGGTGGAAATTCTACGCCTGGGAGTCATGCTTAAATCTTGTGATGGGCACCAGGTCTCACAGAAACCGCATTCAATACAGGTGTCGACAACAGCTTCAATGGTGGGCGTTGGTTTAATATTTTTTAGGTGAACTTTGGGATCATCATTGATGATCACACCGGGATTTAACAATAGATCAGGATCAAGCAATTGTTTCAGATCGCGCATGATCTCAACTGCTACTTCTCCCCATTCCGTTTCAAGAAATGGTGCCATATTCCGACCCGTACCATGTTCAGCCTTTAAGGCACCATCATATTTACCAACAGTCATAGCAACCACATCATTGATGAATCGCTCATACTGATTTTTTCCGGTTTCGTCACCGAAGGTCTGAGAAATAACAAAGTGTAAGTTGCCGTCCTTGGCGTGTCCGAAGATGATAGCATCATCATATCCATGATCTTCAAACAACTGCTGTAATTCCAGGGTGGCATCCGCCAAATGCTCAAGGCGAAAACAGATATCCTCAATGATCACTGTAGTCCCGGATTTTCTCACCGCGCCTACAGAAGGCAATAAGCCCTTCCTGATCTTCCAATACAGGAGTCGCTTCGTCTCATTCCTCGTGAATTTAGCCGGATAGACCAGCCTGCCTTGTTCAAGGGCTATCAAACCATTTTCCACCATCTGGTCCAGGGATTTTGATGAGGAAGCTTGAAATTCACAGAGTATTGCTGCCGCTGATTCAGGAAGAGACTTGATCTCTTTTGGCATACCTGCTTCATTTTCAATGGATTTAAGAGCCGCTCGATCCATGAGTTCCAGAGCCACTGCCCCGGCTTCTTGGAGTGGAATAACCGTTTCAGTAGCTGATCTGATATCTTCAAAGAAAAGCAATGCCGCGGATTTATGGGGCTCATCTACTAAAGTTTTTAGTCTTACTTTAGAAATAAATCCCAGAGTTCCTTCAGATCCCACCAATAAATGGGACAGAATATCCATGGGCTTTTCATAGTCAATCAAAGCATTGAGTGAATAGCCCTGAGTATTTTTGCGGCTGTATTTATCACGGATACGAGCATGAAGTGTTTTGTCCTTCATGATCCGCTCACGGAGCTTTAGTAAACCATTATAAAGTTTGGGTGACTTTTCGAGAAGTTGCTCATTGGCATCTTCATCAAGCGTGTCATAGGTTTGACCATTTGGCAGGATAAATCGAATGGAATCCATGGTATGATAGGCATTGTCCTTAACGCCACAACACATCCCGCTGGCATTATTGGCTATTATTCCACCAACCATGCAAGCATCTAAGGAGGCTGGATCAGGACCCATTTTACGCCCATAAGGTGCCAATCGACGATTCACATTGCCACCAATCAAGCCAGGTTCCAACTGAATGATATGTTTTTCGGTATCGAAGAAGAAATCCTGCCAATGTCTACTCACTTCAACCAAAATTCCGTCTGTGATAGATTGACCTGAGAGAGAGGTTCCGGCAGCCCTGAATACCAGGGGTAACTTTGTCTTTTGAGAATAACTAAAAAGATCAATAATTTCCTGTTCATTCACGGGTTGAACAATGACTTCAGGAATGAGTCGATAGAAACTGGCATCACGGGCATAACTGTGCCGATCGATAAGCCGACCTTTGATCCGTTCCTCGGGTAGGATTGCTTTCAATTCATCAATAATGGACATGTTTCCTCATGGCGAATTATGCTTAAATCTTTTTCATGAATTACGTCTTCGCGAAGGAGTCCTTCGACAGAATCTGTGCTGAGCGAAGTCGAAGTACTCAGGAACCTGCGACTGCGGCGATCTCAGGTCCGAGATTACTTCGTCATCCCGACTTATTCGTCGGTTCTCCTCGTAAAGACTCTTAATAATTGAATTTTTCATTAGTGTTTCATCTGTGTTCAATCAGTGGCAAAAAGAATTAATCAGCTTTGGAATTCAATTTGCTGACGTATTCATCATGCATCATATGAACCAGTCCGTCCGCGAGTCCAAACTGAGGGACATAAATTCTTTTGATCTTACCCCATTTCAGAATCGATCTAAATATTTTGCTCGCCTGAATAATAACATCGGCACGATCCGGACGAAGATGGAGTAAGCGAATTCGCTCTTCAATGGAATAGGTATTCAGCATGTCATCAATTTTTACCAGCTGTTTATATTTCACAGGTTCATCGATTTCCCTACCAGCCAGGCGAAAGATCTTATTCATATTTCCACCGGATCCTATGGCATGGAGCCGTGAATCTGTGGGGGCATATTCCTTAACCCACTGCTTCATTTCTTTCCATGAGGATTTTGTCACCTGCTTATTCAGCATCCGGACAGTACCAACTGGAAAGGATTTGGATGCGACCCGCTGATTCTTTGAAAAAAGTGTTAATTCAGTACTTCCGCCACCTACATCGATATATAAATATCCATGTTTAGGATTCAGAGTTTCAGCTATATGGGAAGAGAATATGATTTCTGCTTCCTGTCCCCCATCGATAATCTCCAACTTAAGGCCTGTTTCTGTAAAAACTCGTTCAGCGATCTCAGCACCATTCTCTGCCTCTCTCATGGCGGAAGTTGCACAAGCACGATAGTCAATTGGCCCATAGGCTTTGATCAGGCTGGAAAAACCCATCATACTGGAAACAAATTGCTCTTCCAATTCTTTTGAAATGCTTTGTTGTGAAAAAGCGTCTGCCCCCAAACGAATTGGCATGCGAACCAACGACTCTTTGGCGAATACACAGTACTCACCTGTAGTAATCACTTTTGATAGTAATAGCCGGACCCCATTGGAGCCAATATCGATAGCAGCATAACATTGTTCACTGTCAGGATGCCATGCGGTATCTGAATGGCGCTTTGCCACTCGAAACTTCTTATTTGATTTAGTCATCTAGAATGGTTGTATCTGTTTTTTCGTCACGTATGTGATCAATTTACCCTTGCCCTTTGTCTTGGCAATCTTCTTCCAGCTCGAAATGTTTAATTCGACGCCAACCACAGCTGAGGTAGGCATACCATCGCGAAAGTCTTCGCACAAATGCCAGGCTAAAGCATTAAATGTAGGATTATGTCCAAATATCATCAGCGTCTCTACAGAATTATCTACCTCGGATATGATCTCCAAAGCTTTTTCAGCCCCCCCAAAATGATAGAGTGAATCATAGCCCGTTATTTTTGATTCAGGATAGTCAAGAGCCTTGGCAAATATTTGTGCTGTCTCAAATGCGCGACATGCGGGGCTGGTTAACATGAGATCCACTTTTTTTAAATCCTTGGCTAAATACTCAGAAATAAGTGTCGCCTTCCGAACGCCATAGGGCGCGAGACAGCGATTAAAGTCAGAATTATCCGGTGCTGTTTCAGAAGCTTTGGAGTGCCTGATGACAAAAATTCTTTTCATGATAAGATCACCTCACCTGAGTGGTGAAATTTAGCATAAATTTATTCAATCTAACAGGAAAATTGGAAGTATTAGTTTCTTGAATACCCATAGCGTTCTCAATAGCCCCGGCGGCCATTGAGCCCTTCGACCAAGCTCAGGAACCACTTGTCGAAATGTAACCCGGGGTATAGGGATACTCATTTCAACATTTTGTGAGCAGGGGCATCTATTAAGACATGCCCCTGCTCACAAAATCAGATCAGTATGATTACATGAATCCCCGCCCTAAAGGACGGGGCTATTGAGATTCTGAGATTGCTTCGACCTCCGGTCTCGCAAAGACGTGAAGGGATCAATGAATATCTTAAATCACCCCAAACTTTTGTCCCACTTCGATAAAGGCCTGAATTGCCTTATCCAAATGTTCGCGAGTATGGGCAGCACTAATTTGAACCCGTATCCGAGCTTCATCTTTGGGAACCACGGGGAAAGAAAACCCGATCACATAGATTCCCTTTGCCAGCATTTCAGCAGCGACATCTTGAGCAAGTTTTGCATCCCCTAACATGATGGGTACAATAGGATGTTCACCTTGCTTGATATCGAATCCGGCTGATGTCATCTGACTCCTAAAATAATTCGTGTTCTCAATCAGGGTCTCCCGAAGATCACTAGCATCCGATAATAGATCAAGCACTGCAATACTGGCGGCTGTTATGGCAGGCGCTAATGTGTTGCTAAAAAGGTAAGGTCGGGACCGTTGACGTAGCATATCTACAATTTCCTGACGAGCTGCGGTGAACCCTCCGCTAGCACCTCCCATGGCTTTTCCCAGAGTTGAGGTGATAATATCAACCCTTCCCATAGCTCCTCGAAATTCATATGATCCTCTACCGTTCGGCCCAAGAAATCCAGTAGCATGAGAGTCATCAACATGGACCAGGGCATCATACTTATCAGCCAGGTCACAAATTTTATCAACTTGTGCAATATATCCATCCATTGAGAAAACACCATCCGTGGCAATAAGTCTCGTACGAGCCCCTTGTGTCTCCTCTAGAATACGTTCCAACTCATCCATGTCATTGTTAGCATAACGGTATCTTTTTGCCTTGCAGAGTCTGACACCATCAATGATTGAAGCATGATTCAGTTGATCCGAAATAATCGCATCTTCAGGTCCAAGAATGGTTTCAAAAAGTCCCCCATTCGCATCAAAGCAGGATGAATAGAGGATCGCATCTTCCATACCCAGGAAGTCAGCTATTTTATGCTCCAGTTGTTTGTGAATACTTTGAGTTCCACAAATAAACCTGACTGAGCTAAGACCAAATCCCCATTTGTCCAGACCATATTGAGCCGCTTTTATCAAAACAGGATGATTGGCCAGTCCCAGATAATTATTAGCACAAAAATTTAAAACAACATCACCACCCACCTGTATTTCTGCGCTTTGTTGTGATTCAATAACGCGTTCTGACTTATACAGACCCGCTGCTTTGATCTCAACTAGCTCGTCCAGCAGACGCTGTTTAGTTCTGCTCATAGCGGCTCCCTATCTCAGGTATCAAATATTCTGAAAAAGCTTTTTCAAGGTCATGGGTCACATCCCAGCCCCAATCATTACGTGCTTTTTCATCATTTATGTCTGCAGGCCAACTATCAATGATAGATTGACGGTTGTCGTTAATCACAAAATCAATATCTGCATTTGGATAGAATTCCTTCACTTTGTCTAAAAACTCACCAGCAGAGGGATTGAAGGCTTTGACATTATAGACAGATTGGGTCAAAGCATCCTTTGGGGCATCCATCAGTTTTTGAATAGCATGAATTGCATCAGTCATGGTCATAAACGGAATGGTAGCATCTTCCCTGACAAAACAATCGTAGTGCTCTCCCTTGGCCGCCGCGTGAATCATCTCGGGGGCATAGTCACTGGTTCCACCAGCCGGTAAAGTATGGGCACTGATGATTCCTGGAAAACGGATAGATCGAAAGTCAACCAAACCTGAAGAGTCACTGGCAGATAATCTTTTAAAATAGTGGCTGTAGTAATCACCCAGGCTTTCACAATAAAGCTTATTGCAGCCATACATGGTCTGTGGGTGACGATATTCGTCCTCCAGGACGGCTCCTACTGCTGACTTTTCAGTAAGCGAGGGTAAGCCATAGATGGCAATTGAGCTTGGGAAAAAGAACGTCACTGATTTTCCTCTACTCTGAGCCTGTTCCATGGCCAAATCCAGTAGATTAAGTGTCCCATCAACATTAACCTCGTGGGCGATGACCGGTGAGAATTCAGCGCGTGTACTCAGTAGAGCAGCCATGTGATATATGGCTTCAATTTCATATTGAGCGTTGATTCGCTCTAATAAGTTTTTATCTAGGATATTTCCGATCAGACAGTCCTGTGTTCTTCGCTTTACGAATTTATCCACGCTGCTCAAATCTATACCGACTAGATTTTTAATACCCTTTTTGTGAAGAGATCTTACGAGGCCATGACCAATCTCGCCGTTCACACCAGTAATAAGTATTATTGATTTACGCATTTCTATTCTCCACTATATTTAGCATAAAAAAAGTCCCCTTTTACAAACAGCTCAAGGGGACTTTAATAGTTTAAAGAATGATTACAATACTTTATTCAGTAGGCGTCTCATCTTTATTGAGATAAGCATTAATTGCTTCATTGAAAGCCTCTAATGCTTTTAATGGTAGTTTGTCAATATTGTCGTTGACGCGTCGAATAACCATCCTAGTACTACTGGCGTTAGTCTTAACGGTTGTCAGTTGCTTGGACATAAGAGCCAAGGATTTTTCCATATCCAGCTCTGAAGTATCCATTCTTGCTGAAAAATCCATAATGGCACTATCCAGTGCGGCAAGTTGACTTGTAAACGCTTCTAAAGAGGCACGATCTTCTGCCAGAAGAGAGTCGAGTACAGTGGTAACATGTTCAGACAATCCGACGATCATTTCTGATTGCTGACTCTGTACATAGTCCACAGTTGCCAGATTAAATTTTGATGCTCCACCTTCTGTGGGAATAAAGCTCATGGTGGAACATGACACAAAAAACAGTGTGCTGAACAAAATGCTAGAGAGAAATAATCGCTTCATTTGAACCCCTTCGGTAAGCTTGCTGAAACATATAATTGGTTATGCGTGTCAATTTTTCAGAAAATAGCGTATGTACAAGGCAAGTCAAGTGAAAAGCGGGATTCTGATTGTGAACTTTAGCAAGTAATTTGGTCAAACAACTTGAATCCATTTCCATATAAGAATATATCAAAACATTCAACTATTCTTCGTTTGCTTTTCAACTGCAACTTTGTATCCTCCTTCCCTTAGGAAATCAATTACTATACAGAGGAAATAAATATGGAATATCGTCGATTAGGAAATTCAGGGCTAAAACTTAGCACCCTCTCATTTGGGTCATGGGTTACATTCAAAGCGCAAGTAGATGTCCCCCTTGCAGAACAAATGATGACAACTGCCTATGATGCCGGTGTAAACTTTTTTGACAATGCTGAGGTGTACGCTAATGGTGCATCAGAAGAGATCATGGGAGCCGCATTAAAAAACCTGGGATGGCCCCGCGATACCTATACGGTTTCCTCCAAAGCATTTTGGGGTGGTCAACTTCCAACTCAAAAGGGGCTGAGCCGGAAACATTTGACCGATGCCTGCCATGCTGCACTCAATCGTCTGCAGCTTGACTATCTAGATCTATTTTTCTGCCATCGACCTGATGAATCAACACCCATTGAAGAGACAGTGCGAACCATGACGGATCTGATTCAGCAAGGAAAAGTTCTCTATTGGGGCACTTCGGAATGGTCTTCACAGCAGATCATGGAAGCCTATAGTGTTGCCAGACAATATGGCTTGATTCCTCCCACCATGGAGCAACCTGAGTATAATATGTTTAGAAGAGATAAAGTAGAATCCGATTTTCGCAGGTTGTATTCAGAAATTGGCTTGGGAACTACGATTTGGTCTCCTCTAGCGTCCGGTTTGCTCACGGGAAAATATAATAATGGAGCCCCAAAAGACTCTCGCGTGAACCTACCAGGCTATGGCTGGCTAAAAAAGAGTTTTGAGTCAGATGAGGGTCAGGAAAAGATCAGAAAAGCGGGTCAATTGCATGAGCTAGCAAATGAGTTGGGTGTTTCACTCACAAACATGTCCATCGCATGGGCAGCAGCTAATCCAAATGTGAGTACGGTGATATTAGGTGCATCCAAACTTTCTCAGCTCGAGGAAAACTTGACGGCTCTGGAGGTCATTCCAAAACTTGATTCACAAGTGATGGAACAGATCGAGGTAATTTTGCAGAATAAACCTGCACCACCGCCTCAGTTTTAATAGTAGAATTGCGTTTGTCTTATATCAGCCAGTGATATAAGATGTGGTCATGCTTGGGCTACTGGTACCATTTGGGGGTTGAGGGTTGAAATGTAGATAGCCAATAACCCAAGCATGACCAAAATCCAATGTAGCATATGTTTACTGATTTTAAATCTCCTGAAAGTCATCCCAACCATCCCCATAGCTCTTTTTATGTAATCAATATTACATAATTCCCCTCTTATAATTCAACAGTTATGCCAAATATTAAATTCTCATAGTTATGATGACTATGTGATTTATCAGCTTGCGGTCTTCACCACCACAAATCTATCTATCTTATTTATTATCAATATATTATAAATATTGATAAGACCTACTGGAACAAGCGTGTTACAGCAGTCATTGAATCGTGAGCGATGATTGAGAAAGGGTTAATTAATTAAAATGTGACAGATGTAACAATTTATTGTCAGCTTAATGTGACAATTTAAAAAATATCGTTAGAGTTGGGACCACTGGACAATTTGTTTGGGCCAATCATATGAATCAAAGCTGCCGAACCCTTCAGGCCAGGCATAGTATTCAGGATTATCATCGTCCTCAAAATCCATATTGCTCCACACGATTATATTTCTACCTACTATAGGTCCACTCAATTCACCCCTGCGCAAAATTATAGTTCCTAATGAAAATATGGCGCCTTCAATTTTATCTATCCTGGAATAGAACCACTCATTGATAAAGAAATATGCAGTACTGTCAGTAAATACCAGAGCAGGGAATACCGTAGAATCAGTGCGGGCTGCCTTCACTGTGTTATTTCTGTAAAAATCAACAGTCCCGTTTCCCATAAATACCATGGTTGTATTTTCTACATCAATATCTTGGAAATTAATACCGCTACCTGTGAACACCAGGATACCTTCTATCAGGTCAGAATCGTAAAAAGTCCTACTATTATCCGTGTATATTGAGTCTGCCTCTGATAACCAGTATGCTTCGTCCACAGTTGGCAAGAACTCAAAATTTTCACGGGGCCGATGTTCAGGTTCTTCGCCAATAGTATAAGAATAGGTTTCAATCCAGTTCATTGAGGCCATGGCCCTCTGGAAATGGTAATCCTCTTCAAGTTGAAGGAAATATCCGGAAGTATCTCCGTTTGATGTATTGGTAATAGTAAGCGTCATATCAGTAGAGTCAAAAACACTGGAGAGATCACCGTCAATAAGAGTACCTAGGCTATCTTCTCCCGAATTAATCCGCCATAAGGTTATATTTGCAAAAGACTCCGAATCTACTTGTATTTCGGAGGCGCGAACAGCTTCCTGCGTTTCCAGATTGACAACAAGCGCCAGACTCATCACACCCAATCCTGTGATGCTGAAGACTACGGCTGTTATCATGACGGCAACGATATACATACTATGACTGTCCCATTCTAAAGATCATTATCCCACATAACTTAATAAAAATTAGACGGGAAATATTATCATTTAATCAGTTCCTTAAACTAACGATCCATTCGAGAGCTAGCGTATCTGAACCTTGAGAGAGCGACATAGAAACATCCAGAATTGTTTTACTATAACCTGATCTGGTTGAAAACAAAATATAAGAAATATCAGAATCTATTGGGAAGTGGGTCAAGGAATCGATCTTCCACACCAATCTGGAAGATTCTACTGCCAGATGATCCACAGTGCTATCGATCCGAACAGATCTTAATATAGTTCCTGAACTTGAGCTTGTTTCAGCGTTCTCTGCCGCAGCATCTGCATAGATCTTCAATGAATCCTCAAGCTGTAGATTTAATTTTGACCTCACATACTTATCCACTATGTAAGCGTCTTGACTTAGCTGAGATCTTATCACTGTATCGTTATACATATTTCGCGTGTACATAAGCATTGAAGAATAGCCGATTGTAATTATACCAGCAATTACTAGAGCGATCATTATTTCTGGAAGTGACGTTCCCCGTGAACCTATTGGCCTCATCAATAACTCCAGCTGGTTCCTTCGGAGAGATAAGCGGTAAGTGTATCGCTATGATTATCTGTAGTAAACCAAGAGATATAGATTTGGATTTTATAGTAGTCTGGTTGAGACGCGTCAGAAGGCCAATAACCATCCAGACCATCATCAACAGGCTCGACAGTTGTTGTTCGATAAGCCTGGACTCCATTCAAGAGGATCGATTTTGAAGTCTCAGGAAGGCTAGCCGCAACAGTGGTATACCCATAGTCAACCGCTTCCTCCATGCGTGAAGCCATATTCATCCAGGCTAGTTGCTTGCGTATGCCTCTATCAATATCCCAGCGTGAATAGACCATATATTGAGCTGTTCCTAAGGCAATAATAGACATAATGACCATGGTAAACAGGATCTCTACAAGAGTAAACCCATTCTCATTTGCTTTGGCTTTGGTACGTTTATTTATTTTTATGAGCATACGCATACAATAACTATAGCCTTTTCCAAGTCACTACCTATATCCTCATGGAATCCCCTCCCCGCCTAAATCTAATTCTTGCCATGTGAACAGGTTAGTTAAAAACGAAGTAGAGCTAAAGCCTCAAGTATCAGAAAACTGATTGATATTGAAACCCATTTCTCTTAACAATACGATACCCTCGGGTCGCAGAGGACGAGCGAGATTCTTCGATAGGGGACCCGACCAGGCGCTACGGCTTAGGTTCTTACCCAATGACTCATAATGAGAAGCTAAATCTTGGTCATATTGCTCAATTGAGCTTGCAATATTGTCATTATTGTATTGCTCGTGATGGATCACCACTTCCTTTGGTAAACGTGGTTTCTGAGGTGGAATATTTGTCTTATCAGGCCAGCCCAGACACATACCAAAGACCACATAGACACTCCTCGGTAAACCGAGCAAATCTGCCACCTTTTTGGGGCTATTTCTCAGGGCTCCGATCATGACAGCCCCCAATCCAAAAGATTCTGCAGCTGTCTGGACAGACATTCCCACTAGCGAGGCATCCACGGTTGAGATCAGAAATGTTTCCAGATTATTACTCATTTCAACTTCATGCATTGCACAAGTTTCATCAAGTCGGTGGAGATCGGCACAAAAGGCCAAAAAGACAGGACAGGTTTCTACATGTTTCTGATTCCCGGCCAGGACAGCCAGTTGTTTTTTAACTTGAGGGTCTTTTACTACGATCACACTATAGGCTTGCATATTACTGCTGGTAGGGGCACGACGACCTGCCTCAAGAATAGTGTTAAGCATTTCCTCATCGAGTGGTGCATCAGTGAACATTCTAATGGTTACATGTTTACTTTGGACATCAATCACTGGATTTGTGTTCATAGAATTCCCTTTATTTTGAATCTCAATTATATCACATTGGTCAGGACGTTTTTAGCCTTGCTGTTTGAACAGATCATTTCAGATAAACCATTTTCATGGTTTGACTATTTGATCCAGCCTGTAGTCGGCAGAGGTACATACCTGTACTCACAGGCTCTCCACTCTCATTTTTTCCATTCCATTGGGTAGTATACTGACCTGCTGCCTGATACTCCCTAACCATTGTTAGGACATGCCTTCCATTGAGATCTACTATAGATAAGGTCACTTCCATGGATGTGGGTAAATCATATTTGATGGTCGTAACAGGGTTAAAAGGATTTGGATAGTTTTGCTTAAGTATCACGCCATCTGGTAAAAATGCATCTTCATATGATACAGCCGTTGTGCTGAAATCCAGGTAGTTAAAAATACCTTTTAGCAATGCGCTTGCTGTCGTATCAAAAGCACTCGCACTAACGCCATTAACATCCTCATAGGTAAGTGCCATAACTGAATCGGCATGGTTGAGCCAAAACCACGATTCGGGATACCTAATCGCCGTTCCTGTGGTCCAGGTAACTACGTAATCCCAGGGCTCTATACCATGGAGAAAATGGGAGCGGACATCTGTGATAAATCTTTGCTCATCTTCTAGATATACCGGAGATGTTCCGGTGGAATCATGACATACAAAGAAACGTTTCCCGTTATATGATGAATGCATATTCAGGGCTATATCAATGGAAGTATTCGAATTCATCAGTGTCTCAAAGCGTGATCGCAAGGCCAGCACTTCTGGTTCAATTATGGTAGCATACCAATTACTCTCTATATCCACACCATTTGCATTCTGTCTAGAATATTCCAATTCAACACCATCCGGGTTATACATTGGGATAATATGAAATGTGATGGAGTCACGAATCCCTCTGGCCAATTCTGATTCAGAAAGCAATATTTTGATCAACTCATCCGTGACCCACCAGCCTTCCGTTTCATTTGGGTGGGTTCTGGCATGTATATAGACCAGTTTTTTATTTTCAATGGCTGTTGAGTCAGGTCCAGTTATGGTGAGCTCCCAGAGTGTTCTGTTTTGGACGCTAGCGCCAATGGAGTCAATACTGACGTAGTCGCTCTCTGACCATCTTTCCAAATCTATTAAGAGACTATCATATCCATAGCCCCAGTGATCTCCAAGCATGTTCAAAAGGGCTTTAGATAATGCCTCATTGTTTATCCCACATTTATCGAATTCATCATCGTAGACCATGTGTTGAGCGTGAAGGTTCAAGTTGAGAAGCGTTATGAATACAGCGAGGAATCTGTAAACTAATTGAATATTTAATATCTTGATAAATT
>CAZOBQ010000034.1:0-18783 GCA_964578155.1 uncultured Lentisphaeria bacterium | reverse complement strand
CTAATCCGTAGGTTACTTCATAGCTGAGCAAAGTCAGCTATTCAGCACAGGCTCCGGGTCGAGCCCTACTAGCCGGGTCGTAGCTCGGAGAGCGAAGACTGGTCCGGAGTACCAAAAGAGACCTCTCATTCGGGAGGTCTCTTTTAGTTTAGACCGTGGTGAAAACCTGTGGTTAATCCTGAAAGCACATCACCTTAATATCCACAATACCAGCCCTGCATTGTTTTAGTTTGAATGACGCACAAGCCTGCCACGTAAGCTGTATCATTCCCAAACACACTATATCGATATGATATAATTGTGACAATTCCCGTCAGCAAAACAATGGGGCAGACACTTGCTCTGTGGGGTATTTCACTTATGGTACATAACTTGTATTAAGCTCCCCCATGACACTGAGAGACACCCACTATTTGACACCTCCAGTTTCATTAACTTGATGATGAAAAGGTAATGTTTTTAACAGACTTGTTAAAAGGGGGAATGAAAATGAAAAACTACAGAATGAATGCAGTGATGGCTGGTGTACTATACTTCTTAGGGTCAGCCTTTGGGGTTGCAAGTACGCTGGTTGGTGGTGAAGTGATTGCTTCCATTGTTACCAATAAACCGCTTTCTGGTCTGGATCTACTGGATCTCGTTGCCGCCAATTCTTCCCAGATTACCGGCGGTTCATTTTTAATCCTCTTGATGGGCATTTCACTGGTGGCGATGACAGTTTTCTTATACCCTATCTTCAGAAGAGATAGCGAAGGACTTGCCATGGGCATGTTGCTTTTTCGTGGGGCACTTGAAGGCACCCATTATCTAGTTTCGACTGCGGGATTTTTAATACTTGTTTTACTTGGTAATGAATATGTGGCTACAAGGGCTGATTCGACCGCTTTACAATCTATGGGTAATGTCTTTTATCAATTTCAAAGCCTCCAAGCTCCAGTTGGTGTAATTATGTTTCTCATTGGGGCTACCTGTTTATACATTTCTTTTTATCGAACAAGATTGATTCCCCGGTGGCTGTCAGTCTGGGGTTTTATCGGTGTGGTTCCATATCTGGCTTATGCCCTGTTGCATTTCTTCCACATGGATAACGGCCTTGGGTTTTATTTACAAATGGTGGTAGCGCCACAGGAAATAGTGATGGCGCTTTGGCTGATAATCAAAGGATTCGATCAGGCTGCTCTTGACAAGCTTATGATTGATTAGCATGGCGTATAAACAAGTTATCATTCCCGATTAAAGAGAGGACATACAGATATTTCTAAATTCCGACTTTCTTCCCAAATCGCACTCCCTTATTCATGAGATGCAGAAATTCTCCAAATACCCATTGGGAGGTAGCTTGAAACATTATCATCTCACACTCGCAATGTCATTAGTCGGTATGGTTGTTGATGGAGTTAAATGAGAGCGTACGATGATTGTCGCTTTAGTAAACCAGAGCTGCCATTTTTGAAATATATCTATACATTTCGAATAATGCTGAATCAAGGAAATCAGAATGAATAAAGCACAAAGGTTTTGGGACAAACAGGCAAAAAGATATGACTATAGCGAAAGGCAATTTGAATCTGTTTTCAAGGAAGTTGTTTCCAAAACAAAGGAATATCTAAACACAAGTGATGTTGTAATGGACTTCGGATGTGCAACTGGGACAAAGACCTTAGAACTTGCTGAGGCATCGAAACATATACGTGGAATCGATATCTCAGATGAAATGATTAAAGAAGCTACGAAAAAGAAGAATGAATTAAAAATTGCAAATGCTTCTTTTACTCAGGGAACCATTTTTAAAAATGATTTTGAAAAAGCGTCGTTCGATAAAATTATTTCTTACGGAGTCATTCATTTATTAGATGATAAAGAGAAGGTAGTCCAAAGAATACATGAATTATTGAAACCAGGTGGCTTATTTATTTCTACAACAGCTTGTTTAAGTGACAAAATGGCCTTTAAAAATAGGTTAGAATTATCGATATATCTTATAATTAAGAGACTTGGCATTTTCCCTCTACATTTAAACATGTTCAGAACTTCTGATGTCGAAAAGCTTATCAGCAGCCAGAAATTTACTTTAGTTAAAACTGAAAAAATATTTCATGGCATAACGATCAACTTCATAGTAGCAAGAAAACAATAAGCGGTCAAAAGTCATGGGGGGGCGAATACTAAAAATGAACGGAATAATTTCGTCAATTGTGTTATATCATTCCCTCAAAATCTATATCATTACGATATAGTTTAATGTCCTGTATTTAGGCAATAATCCGAACAAACCCCTACTAGCCATAGATACTTTACCTTTGGCACATGCATTGTAATAAGCCCCACCATGACACTGTGAGACACCCACGCTTGGAAACCTCCAGTTTCATTGAGTTGATAGTAGAATTGAAATGTTTGTCATTGAATGTTCGATAAGGGGGAACTGGAAATGAAACGAATACTGATAGTCCTAGTAAGCTTAATGCTTAGCAATCTCGTCTGGTCACAACCACTGTCCCAAATGATAAAGGGGAAGGTTATCGATCTGGACACTCAAACACCATTGATCGGTGCAAATGTACTCATCAGGGGCACAGATCCTGTCAGGGGTGCAACAACGGATATTAACGGATATTTCTGGATCAATTCAGTCCCAATTGGACGATATGATATCCAGGCAAACTATATGGGCTATGAACCAAACATTATCGCAGAAATCGTTGTTAGCTCTGCCAAAGAAGTAGTTCTCAACATACAGCTTAAAGAAGTGGTCATGGAAGCTGAGCAGATTGTCGTCGAAAGTAGTATCCAAAAAGAGAAACCCCAAAACTCCATGGCTGTTGTTAGTGGTTGCAGTTTTACGGTTGAAGAAGCTCGTCGATATGCCGGTGGGATAGACGACCCAGCCAGACTAGCCTCCTCATTTGCAGGAGTAACGGTAGGAGCTCCACAGGATAATGCCATTGTCGTTCGTGGTAATTCACCGAAAGGTCTGCTCTGGCAGATCGAGGGTGTCAAAGTGCCAAATCCAAATCACTTCCCGGATATCAACGTTGCCGGTGGTGGCTTTGTCTCTATTTTGAGTAGTCAGGTTTTAAGTAATTCTGATTTCTATACGGGAGCATTTCCAGCTGAATATGGGAACGCATTGGCAGGTGTATTTGATGTACGGTTACGAGATGGGAATAACGAACAGCAAGAATACACACTCCAAGCTGGGGTACTTGGATTAGATATTGCCGCAGAAGGACCTTTATCTATCAGTGACGGAGCATCATTCTTGTTCAACTATCGCTATTCGACCATGGCTGTCATTGCTGATTTAATACCCTCAGAGCAGATACCAAAATACTCAGATCTAGCGTTCAAAGTGTCAATCCCTACTGCAAAGCTTGGCAAGTTTGCCTTCTGGGGGTTGGCCGCCAACGATATAAACGAGGAATATGCTGAGGCAGATTCAAATTTATGGAATACTGCCTGGGACCGCATAGCATATGATATGGAAATTGATATGAGCGCTTTGGGTCTATCCCACAAATATTTGCTGGGGAGGAAATCATATTTACGTTCCAGTTTTGTACGAACTGAGTATAATTCATTTATGCACATGACACGATTGGATGATGCTGCAATCCTTCAAGATAATCTGATCATAGATAATAGTTCTGGAACAAGCGCTTTCACCTCGTTCATCAATACGAAATTCAACAAAAGACACACAAATCGAACGGGTATGATCACAAATCGCCTCAGCTATAAATTCGATCAGCAGGCTGCTTTGAATAATGTCGTTCCCTTAACCAGTCTTGTAGATGAGCAGGATGCATCTTATCTGTTCCAGTTCTATTCTCAGTCTAGATTGAATTTGGGCGAGAATATGATTATGAATTTAGGCTTTCATTCTCAAACATTTGAGGTAACTGGTGAGACCAGTTTTGAGCCTAGACTGGGATTAACCTGGAATATTTCGCCTATCCAGACCTTGAGTTTGGGATACGGTAACCATAGTCAGCTTGAAGAGCTACGGGTTTACTTTGTTGAGCAAAATAATGCTGGAGAGATTACCCAACCCAACCAGAATCTCGGACTATCGAGAGCACATCACCTGGTGATGGCCTATCAACACCGCTTAGCTCACAATTTGCGCTTGAAAGTTGAGCCATACCTCCAGCAGGCCTATAATGTTCCAGTCATACCAGACAGCTCCTATTCAATGTTAAACTTCAAGCAAGATTTGACCTTCAATAGTCCCCTTGTAAA
The DNA here is from genome assembly GCA_964578155.1 of uncultured Lentisphaeria bacterium. GTDB lineage: Bacteria > Fidelibacterota > UBA8477 > UBA8477 > JABMPR01 > JABMPR01. Next base: position 14,541 of record CAZOBQ010000034.1, on the reverse strand, counting down.
TAAAGGAACTGGAGTGAATCTGGGTATTGATATCACTCTGGAACGTTTTCTGGAGAACAATATGTACTTCCTGGTTACAGCCTCATTTTTTGACTCAAAATATGTGGGTGGCGATCAAGTCGAACGATCAACTGCTTATGCCTCTGGATATGCTGTTAATGGCCTATGGGGCAAAGAATACTATCTGGGCAAAACTCGGGCGAATGTATTGGGGATAAACTTAAAACTGACTGCTGCAGGTGGTGTACCATTATCTCCCGCTAATCTAGATAGAACCAGAGAAATGAAACAGTTTATCGCTGATGAATCTAATGCTTTTGAAGCGCGTGCTCCCAATCAGATCTTTCTTGATATTTCCGTGATCTACACAAAGAATAAAGCGACATACTCAAGTTCTTGGGCATTTCAAATCAAGAATGCCTTAGCTAGTAAATCACTCTATTACTATGACTACGATTATCGTACTGATGAAGTATTTGCAGTTGAAGAAGCGATTGTTGTGCCTTCATTGAGTTATAAGATAGAGTTTTAATATGATAGACAAAGCCAGATACGAAATATCAGAATAATTATATTGGGTTAAGAATAGCATTATGTGCTCACTGTATAAGTATTAGATTGTGAAAATAGATTTATGGGGGATAAAATGATGCTTCTTTTAAAATTAAAACAACGTCATACTTTTTCAGCAATAAGCAAACTAGTGCTACTGTGGATTTTGATAGTTCCAATGGTTTTAATGGGACACCAGAACGAAACTCAACATTTTGAACCAGATCTAATAAAGGCAGATATTGATACCCTGATATCAAAGCTGATTGATGTACACCCTACGTTTTATGACTACTACAAAAGCAATCACATCAAAAGTAAGATTACACAAATCAAGAAGCAGATAAATAAACCAATGTCTTCCTTGGATCTCTTCAGGCTTATGCAGCCCATTGTTGCTATCGATGGGCATACAACCCTCAGGCACGAAGGTGGAATATGTCCTAATGTTGAAAATCCCCTATTCCCATTTCGGGTCATTATTCATGATAATTCGCTATATATAAAAGAAAATCTATCGGAAAATAACACCCTTGTTAAAGGCTCAATTATTGAAAGTATCAACGGGATGTCCACCCAAACAATCATTAAAAACCTGATTAGATATGTACCAGGTGAACTGGAAACATTTAAAACAAAGAACTTGGAGGGTCAATTTCACATATTTTTATCGCTGGTATATGGATCGTTTGCTGATCTAAATATCACGATCAATAACTCAACGGTGAGTTTAAAGGGTGCCACATGGGCTGATTTTCAAGAGTCCTCCAAACCGAAGTTTGAATTACGTATTTATGACGATGATATTGCCTACATCTATAAACGAATGTTTATGCCCCCTCAGGATTTTATCCATTTTATGGATTCCGCATTCACAACCATCTCAGAAAATCATATCAATTATTTGATTATCGATAATCTCCGAGGAGGAGGGCTAACAGATCTGGCAGATTCTTTGATGTCTTATTTTACCGACAAGCCATATGGTATGATGGAAAAGAAAATGACAAAAATAAGTCCCTTGACAAAAGAGTTTATTGAGAATAAAAAATCAGAGGGAAGGATTGAAGACGGCTTTTATATTCAAGAATATCCAACTCATGTCGCCATGCGTGACAACGTGTTCAAGGGATCAGTCTACATATTAACGGGACCTTTGTCTTACTCCACAGCAACCTGTTTTCCGGCTGCAGCAAAACACTTTGAGAATGCGTTTGTAGTGGGGGAGGAGTCTGGACAACCGTTATTAAGCAACGGGGATCAGAATAGCTTTATTTTACCCAATACTAACACAAGCTGCATCACAGCCCTTTCAATCGTCTATATGCCAGGGAGTAATAATGACTCAATAAATGGGGTGCTACCTGATTATGAAGTGAAACCATCATTAGATGATTTGCTCAATGATGTGGACTACCAATTAGATTACACATTACAATTGATCAGAGCAGATAAATTGAAAAGATGATCATAGTATGCTATGCTGAATAAAGGACCCGCTTGCATAAACGAGATATAAGGGAGAGTTTCCTCTCTGAGGGTCTATCCTGACACTAGGCAGGTTAACCCTAGTTAGAGAGCCCCATGTACTCTTGTAACCTCTAATTGATTAAGCTACCACATATTCACAATGAGTAAGTAACTTAGAAGTATCCAGACGGTAGTTCTCAAGAGAACGTACCTGATTCGTGGTTGTTTTTTATCGTCCATTATTTTATTCAATATCCTAATTTTAATAGTTCATTTCCAGTGATCGGGTTATGCATATCTCGTGCCAATTGATGATAAATATTGTGGTCAATATGAATTAAATAATTTTAAATGCGATTGGCTTCTTTCAGGAGGACCTTTTTTTAAAAAAGCGTCAAGCATAGGGTAGTCAAACAAACATATTGGACAAAAAAAAGGGCCAGTCAAAGACTGGCCCTTTTTGATTCTATTCTCTGATTCTTATTTCAGATATACCATCTTAATGGTCTCAACATTAGCACCTGCTTGCAAACGACAGAAATACAGGCCAGTACTTACGAGTTGTCCATTGGTATCACTGCCATTCCATATGAAATCATACCAACCTGGTGCCTGTTCTATCAACTCTATGCTCTGGATCTGACGACCCTTGATATCATAGATCACCATACGTACATCCGCTTGTTCTGGAATACCAAAGCGAATGGTTGTGGTGGGATTGAAAGGGTTGGGATAATTCTGTTCCAGAGAAAACTTATCTGGAAGTTCCAGGTCTGAGAAGACACCCACTGGTGAACCATCAATATGGAAAACCTGTGGTCCGTTACTCGCTGGTGTTTCATGTTCTCCATCCACAGTGGAAATTGACCAGGTAAGATCCTCAGCCAAGACACCGAGTCCATGCAACTCGTTGATCAATAGCTGATAGGTGATGTCAAAGGATGTTCCTCTACAATTGAATCAACAAATGTTACCATTGTCGATTGGGCATCCAGTGACGCAGTCACTCGATACTTAACCAGGTCTAGATCAGGATCAGTGGTGGCATCCCAGGTCAATGGTAACACCTCTGATGCAATATTCTCAGGGGTGATAACAACTGGTACCGTTAAGAGATGCATTTCAAATGGATCAGGTGGATGAGGTACAAACATAGGTGCATGGGACCAACTGCGGAAATATTCTACAGAACCACCACCTGAACCCCAATCCGCGAAATAAACATCGAAATAGAGGTCCGAGTCCATGACATAAAGTGAAAGCGTCTTACCAGGTAGATCCTTTAGCTTACCTTTCATGGATGTTTAAAGTCACGGATTATGTGCTTTCGGCTAATTCTTTAACAAGAAAATATGAGTTATTTTAGCCTGTTTCATAAAATGGATGCCAGCTGGCATTGCTGAGCATTCTTTTTTGTTGACAAGAGAATCATTTATAACTATAATGGTTACAGATGAAAGTTGAGAATTGAAAAATAGCCGCTTTACTGTAGCAACCCACATCCTGTCCATCTTGAGTTTTTACTATGAGATGAAGCCGGGATTTCTAGTAAAATCACACTGGATGGCTGATAGTGTCAATACGAATCCCGTCATTATCAGAAGAATACTTGGAAAATTAAGAGAAGCTGGGCTGGTAGATATTCAAGGTGGAGCCAGCGGTGGTGCTAAATTGACTCGCTCCCCAAAGAAGATCTCCCTCAAACATGTCTACAAAGCTATTGAGGATGATAAATTATTTGCCCTGCATACGAACACACCCTCTGTAGACTGTCCGGTTGGCTTAACCATACGACCAGTGATCTCAGGCGTGTTTGATGAGGTTGATAATGCTGTTAACAGTGTGCTGGAAGAAAAATCGCTTGATGATCTGTATCAGGAAATGCAAACCAACTACACTGAGAAGTATTCGCGAACATTCAAAGAATTGTTCAAAATGGAATCATAGTATAGGGGCGTTTTTTTCAATATAATTGTAACCACAATGGTAATAATAAAAAGGAATAATCATGAATAACAACATATCTAAAATAAAGTACGGACCTTGGGCACTGATAACAGGTGGAACATCTGGAATTGGTAGAGCTTTTGCAGAACAATTGGCCCAAAAAGGACTGAACCTGATCCTCGTAGCGAGAAGAAAAGCTTTGCTTGAGAAGGCTTCCACTGAGATTTCAACTCAGTATGGTGTGGACGTACGCTATATCCAGGCAGACTTATCCGATCCAGCTGCGGTACAACTCATCAAGGATGAGACTGCAGAACTGGATATAGGACTATTTATCCCCAACGCCGGTGTAGAGAACCACGGCGAGTTTATGTACGGTGACGTGGATAGCGAAACACGACTTCTACAGCTGAATTCAATGTCACCCATGCAATTAGCCCACCATTTCGGACAGAAAATGGTAAATCGTAGGCAGGGTGGAATCATCTTCCTCGCCACCACTATTGGCTATGGCGGTACCCCATATTTTAGCAATTATGCTGCCTCGAAGGCTTACATCCTGACTTTGGGAGAAGGTCTTTATTATGAGCTCAAGTCCAAGGGTGTTGATGTTACTGTACTTTCACCAGGTGGAACCGACACGCCCATGGCAGAGAATATTGGATTTGACATGAAAAAATCACCCATGCCCATCATGACTGCTGATGAGACAGCTTCTGCTGGATTAAACGCATTGGGAATCAAGCCATCTGTGATACCAGGTTTTCAAAATAACATTATGGCATTTATGGGTAAACGTATCATGAGTCGCAAGGCCAATGTTCATTTGTTTGGTGGAATGATGAGAAAGATGCTCCGGATAGAAGAATCGTAGAACTCCAGAATAGAATTAATAATCGAAAAAAAGGAAATATAGATGAGACAATTTACGAACACGATTGAAATTAATGTTAAGAAGGACCAGGTCTGGGATCTGCTCTACAATCGCTTCGGGGAAGCCGTTGTGTATAACCCCATGGTTGATGCTTCCCATACTATAGAAACATCAGGATCCGGCACCGGTAGTGAACGAAAATGCAATTTTGATCCAAATGGAAAGAATGCGGTCTGTGAGAGAATTACTGAGACAAGAGGTGAAGAATCTTTTGATATTGAGATCTTCGATGGAGGCTTACCGATGATGGACAAAATGAATGCTACAGTCAAGTTGACAGAGCTCGGTGATCGTACCAGTACCGCTTTCACAATCTCCTATACCACGAAACCTGCGTTTATGGGTGGAATGATGAAGATGCCCATGAAGAAGAAAATGATGAGCGTTCTGGTTGGGCTTAAATATCACCTTGAAACAGGTGAATTGGTGGACAAAGACAATATTAAGTCAATCATGAGGGAATATAAGTCCTTAAGTAGTACTCAGAAATTTGCACCTGTATCACAGGAGTTGGGGTTTAGTCCAGCAGCATAAATTGGAAACGAGTTATCTAAGGAAGCCTCGTATCACTCATTGCATGTAGAGAAACGGGGCTTTAGTTTTTGGAGCTAAAGTTTCAATGCCCTACTTCTATCTCGTAGCTAGGAAGCAATAATCACTTGAAATTTTGTGAATAGAAAGAGTTCTACAAAACCTGAAAGGTCTCTCGTTCCTTTGGAGCGAGACATTTGGTTTTGGACTTTAATTCTTTTAATAATTTTTCAGCGGATGCTAGTTTTGAATCTATATCATCATCACTTTGGTCTGGATCATGATGAATTAGATGGAGCTCCTTTACCTCAGCACCATGGGCTAATTTTACAACCTGGGAAATAGCAGAATGACCCCATTGGCTCTTCATGGCATATTCTTCATCTGTGTATGTCGCATCAGTAATCAGAATATCTGTAGCGTGTATAAAATCAGTTAATTTTCCCCAATAGTTAGCGTTATGCTCCTTAGTTCCTTCAGGGAATAACTCATTATCAGTTATATAGCAAATAGATCGGTTTTTATACTCAAAACGATAGCCAAGACAAGTCCCGGGATGGGAGAGTAACATGGTTTTTACAGTAATATCATTGAGTTTGAATTCTTCTTCTTTTAAATCCCGGAAATAAGTTCTGGCAGCGAATTCCTTAATTCGAATAGGAAAATAAACGCCATCCATTTGGTCAGAGATCAATTCACGCATGCTTATATGACCGTGTGATGCACCAAATATCTCGAACTCATTACCCTGTATGTACAGCGGTGCAAAAAACGGGAGCGCATTGATATGATCCCAATGTGGATGTGAAATAAGAATCTTTGCGTGTAGCCCATTTGCACCTTGACTCAATAAATGATCAGACAGCTGCTTAATTCCTGTCCCAGCATCAAGGATCATGAGGTTATCCTTTGGAAACTGAATCGATGCACAGATAGTATTGCCACCATACTTGAGTGATTTTTCTCCCGGTACAGGTAAGGTTCCTCGAACTCCCCAATAGGTCAATTCGATTTTCTCATTTACAATATCCTGTACTTTTTCGATGAAGCTTTCATCAATAAGTGGTTTGGTAATATACCCATCGGCGCCGAAGGACATGGCACGCTGTCTATCATGCTCGTAAACCTTACCGGAGAATATAATTATTTTTAGATCTTTTAATCCTGGCTCCTGACGCAATAGGCGACACATATCCAAGCCATCAAGTCCAGGCATCATCAGGTCAAGAATAACCAGGTCAGGTCTGTCTTCAATAATTTCAACCAGAGCTTCTTTACTTGAGGAACTGGTTTTTACCTCGGCCTTAAAATCTTCCAGCAAAAATTTTACCGCCAGGAGAGTGCTGGAATCATCATCAACCACATGAATACGAGTATTTTTAAGGGAAGACATTGTCGCAATCTAATTTTAAGGGGATTGGGAACCAGTCATTTCTCAAGATTGATACTCTGTCTCAAACTGCAATTAGAGTAAAAGAATTTTTAAGCCAAGTACAAAAACAGATAAAAGAGCTCCTACTGCGAGAAGAATGTAGCTAAAACTAAGCAGTTGATATTTCTTTTTCAGGACAACTCCGATCTGATACATATCCTTGATCATCATCTCTCGAGCAGCGGCATTGCTGTCAAGTGTGTTGACCATATACTGTGTATATTCTTTTTCAGAGAAAGAGGCAAAAAAGCCAAAGAATAATGGGTTTGGCATATCTTCTGGTTTATCAAATCCAGTACTTTTTATTCTTGGTAACACCACCAGAATAGCCAAGAAAAATGAAACGAAGACAGTTAATGATAGAGCGCTCAGTGGTATAAAGTAGACTTTATCTGTGAATTCTGTTGAAAACATTTGCGATTGTATCACTGAAAAATAGATGAGAGCGAAACCGATGATAATATTTGCCTTCTGATCGGCGATCATACTTAGCGTCACTTGGTGCTGCTGAGCAGTCCTCAACGTATGAATAATATCCTGGCGTGGTGGTGGCTTGATACTTATTTCTTCTATTGAATCATGCTTCTCGTGCATGTTTAGACTTCCTTATTATATCTAAATATCAGATTGTGATCATGTCTAGGATCAATAACATAAAAAATAGAACAGAAACCGTTGGTTTCAATGAAAGAAGATAACCGTATCATGTGAACTAGCAATGTAACATAGAAGCTCCAATACTCGCACAGATGGAAGATTCGAATGTGTCCATTGATTCTAGTCCAAGCAACGAAGCCATATAACATTGATATGCTTCCATATCCATCTGATTCAAAACCACATCAGAATGCAAAGCAATATTTTTCCATAAACAGGATGTAAAGCTTAATAAAACATATAGATATGACTATTCCCATATCAATTGGCATAGGCATTGTCATAGTATGAAGTATGACACAAGGAACCGTTTATAATTCAATTTCATGAATGACAATAAAGTCAGCTGAACTTTGAATTATAACAATTACAGTTTGGGGTTACAATGGATCGAAAAATCGAGAGAACAATTTGGCAAAAGTATAAATCCTGGATGTTGTTATTCATCTTGGTAGTGCTTATCGGCCTGACGTTTGGACTCAGCCTAAGAACCGACAGACCTTTAAATATAACAAATCAGCGGACTCAAATCACAAGCGTGAAAGAAGGTGATTTTCAGGAATTTATTCCACTGAATGGAAGCGTGGCGCCACTCCGGACGTATTATTTAGATGCTATTGAGGGTGGGGTTGTAGAGAATCGCTTCATTGAGGCTGGTACTTATGTTCAAAAGGGCGACAAGATTATCAGTTTGGCAAATACCAATCTGCTTTTGGATATCATGTATCGGGAAGCGGAGCTATTTCAACAAAGTAATAATCTCCGCAATACCAAACTCGCCATGGGACAAAACCGATTAACATTGCAATCTCAGCTCTTAGATCTGGACTATCAGATTCAACAGTCAAAAAGAGTTTTTAACAGGAATACCAAATTAGTAGAAAAGAAAATGATATCTGCAGAGGAGTATGCTGAAAGCAATGACGATTATCAATTCTTGATGAAAAAACGTATCCTCACGCTACAATCTTTTAAGCAAGATTCCATATATCGGGAAATTCAAGTAGAACAACTTGAGAATGGTCTGCAACGAATGCAGGATAACATGGGAATAGTTAAGAAGAATCTCGATAACCTTGTCATAACCGCACCAGTGTCTGGACAATTGACGAGCCTTAATGCAGAAATTGGTGAGGCCAAAGTCCGTGGGGAGCGTTTGGGGCAAATAGATATCCTGGATGGTTTTAGGATTGAAGCTCCAGTTGATGAACACTTTATAACACGCGTTGATCTTGATCAAACTGCCAGATTCAAAATTGGTGAGCAAGAATACTCAGTAATATTGACAAAAATTTACCCTGAGGTCGTTAATGGCCAATTCCGCATTGAATTGCACTTTACAGAAATCAAACCGACAGATATCAGGCGAGGACAAACAATTCGTTTAAGACTAAATCTGGGAAGTTCAGAGATAGCTATTCTCTTGGCAAGGGGAGCGTTCTATCAGGATACAGGTGGACAATGGGTCTATCTGCTCGATGAAGATGGTACAATCGCCAGAAAACAAAATATAAAACTGGGACGACAAAATCAGGACTATTACGAAGTGCTATCTGGGCTGAGCCCTGGAGATAAAGTCGTAACAAGTAGCTATCGCCAATTTGGTGATTATGAAGAACTGGATTTTTCACAATAATCTTAAATAAACAATTTAATAAGGAGATATATTCATGATAAAAACAGTGGCTCTATCAAAGGTCTTCAGAACTGAAGAAGTTGAAACAACGGCATTAAATAAGATCGATCTAAACATTGAGGAGGGCGAATTCGTCTCCATCATGGGACCTTCTGGCTGTGGTAAATCCACACTAATGAATGTTTTAGGTTTGTTGGACAACCCAAGTTCAGGAGAATTCCATTTTTTGAAGGAGGAAGTGAGTCAATATAGCGAAAAAGAGCGAGCTAATTTTCGTAAAGAGAATATTGGCTTCGTCTTTCAAAGCTTTAATCTTATCGATGAATTAAGCGTTTATGAAAATGTTGAATTACCCCTGATATACCAGGGAGTTGCGGCTTCAGAGCGCAAAGAGCGTGTTATGAAGATGCTCGAGAAAATGGGTGTTGGGCATCGGCATTCACACTTCCCACAACAACTATCCGGTGGGCAACAGCAACGTGTTGCAGTTTCCCGGGCGTTAATTACCGACCCAAAAATTGTTTTGGCTGATGAACCAACAGGTAATCTTGATTCACAACACGGTGATGAGGTAATGACGCTTCTAAAAGAACTTAACCAACAAGGTACCACCATCGTAATGGTCACGCACTCACCTGCATATGCAGCTTATGGGAATAGGACAGTTAACCTTTTTGATGGAAAAATAGCCGACGAAACACTGAATGGAAATTTCCACGTTTAAAGGGAAAGTAAAATGACCAATTTAACAACGGAGTGTAAATCATGTGGTTAAGCTACATAAAAATAGCATATAGAGCTTTGGTTAAGCAACGACTCTATGCATTTATCAACATTACGGGTCTAGCTATCGGTGTAACGACATGCGTCCTGATTCTTATGTATGTCCGATATGAAAACAGCTATGATGAATTTCATCCGAATGCGGAAAATATTTACCGCCTGGGTCTGCAAGGCAAAATGGGTGATAATGAATTTACGATGGGATTGTCGGCACCAATCTCTGGACCAACCATGAAAGAGGATTTTCCAGAGGTTATTGACTATGTCAGAATCCGGAATACTGGTTTTCCTGTATTAAGATATGAAGATAAGGTTTTCTCCGAAGAACAATGGTGGCAGGCAGATTCAAATATTTTTGAAATATTTAACATCCCATTTGTTCTGGGTGATTCAAAAACCGCCCTCACCCAGCCGTTCTCAGTGGTCATCACAGAACGGATGGCGAACAAATATTTCGGAGATGAAGATCCAATCGGAAAGGTGTTAAACTCAGATAATCGATCTAATTTTAATGTAACGGGGGTTGTCAAAGAACTTCCCTCAAATTCACACTGGCACTTTGACTTTTTGGGGTCAATGGCAACCTATGGCGACTCTCGTGGGACAGTATGGGTGAACAACAATTTCTATACCTATCTACTGCTACAAGAGGGGAGTGATTACCGTGATTTACTGGCAAAATTTCCTGCCCTAGTGAGAAAATATGTTGGACCACAAGTTGAACAATTTCTCGGTGTCACCATGGACCAGTTCGAGGAAAGAGGCGATTCATACGCACTATTATTAGACCCCATGGTTGATATCCATTTGAACTCAAGAGTCGATCGAGAAATTGAGGTTGGTGGGAATGCAACAACTGTCAGCATCTTCGGGTATATCGCTATCTTTATTCTTCTATTGGCTTGTATCAATTATATGAATTTATCAACAGCGAGATCTATGAGTCGAGCTAGAGAGATTGGTATCCGTAAAACTTTAGGTTCAAAACGGGGACAAATAATAATCCAATTTCTAGCAGAATCGATTTTCGTTACTTTGATATCTTTTAGTATGGCTATCGTATTGGTAGTATTGGTTCTACCTTGGTTTTCAGCTCTCATCGATATCCCTCTATCACTTGAATGGTCTGATATTCCACTTATTTATTTTTGGGTTATCCCTGTAGGACTATTGGCAGGTAGCTACCCAGCCTTCCTGCTATCATCATTCAATCCAGTGAAAGTTTTGAAGGGGAATCAGTCCAGTGGTAGCGGAGGTGGATGGCTTAGAAATAGTTTGGTTATATTCCAATTTACAGTCTCTATCATTTTGTTGATTGGAACCATGATCATAACTGAACAACTAAACTATATGCAGACAAAAGATCTTGGAATAAATCCTGAGAATCTCCTGGTCATAAAGAAAACTGATGATATTGGGCAAACTATTCAGGGCTTTAAGGCATCACTTCGAGAAAGTTCTGGAGCTAAATTTGTTAGCAATAGTACTGCCATCCCAGGTAATCAGGATGGCCTAAACTCCAGTGTGTTTGGAATGATTAATGATGAAGGTGAAGCTATGCGCTTAGTGAATTCATTTTGGGCTGACTACGATTATGCAGATGCCTATGAAATAAAAATGAAGGAAGGGCGATACTTCTCCAGGGATTGGGGTACTGACACTGCTGCTGTGATTCTGAATGAGGCCGCTGTCAGAGCATTTGGAGTCAAAGATCCTGTGGGTAAGGATCTGATCACATTTTTCGGGAATGGCAGAACTCCTTTGCGTGTGATCGGAATCGTTGAAGATTTTCACTATGAGGCTCCCCAGGTTGAAATCGGTCCTATGTGTATGTTTCTTTTGGCTGATGTACCTATGAGGAATAGACCCAATTGGGGTAAGTTTGTAACCGTAAAATATGATCCAGATCAGCTTTCGGGCTCCTTGATCGACATAGAAGAATCCTGGAAACAACATGCTAATCAACAGGCTTTAGAGTATGATCATTTCGATGAATATTATGACAGATTATTTAGAGGTGAGAAGCAATCTGAAAATATTGTTCTTCTTTTCGCCATTCTTGCCATTTTCATTGCAACCCTGGGTCTATTGGGGCTTGCCTCCTTTACGGCAGAAAAACGGACAAAGGAGATTGGCATCCGAAAAGTTCTGGGAGCATCCATTTCCAATATCTTGATCTTGCTTTCAGTGGATACTTTGAAATTAATGTTAGTTTCAATCATGATCGCGATTCCAGTAGCCAATTATGCCATGCAACGCTGGCTAGAGAATTTTGCATATCGGATCGATGTTGGAGTTTTGGTATTTATGGGGTCCTCACTGATAGCCATCTTGATAGCCTCTATCACGGTAACGTGGCAGTCATACAGGGCCGCCACATCTGACCCAATAAAATCATTACGATATGAATAACTAATTATCATCCACAAATAATCCCCTCATCAAAAAATGAGATGAGGGGAGCTTTCCCTAAATAAATTTCTACTAAGCCTGAATGTAAATTCATAGAACAAAAAAAGCCCCGGCAAGTGCCAGGGCTTTTTTGAGTATTTGTTTAATTACCTATTTCTTTTGATACCAGATAACGATCAAAATTAAGGCAACTAATCCGGCTAAACCGTTATCACCAAACTTCTGCATTACATTTCCTATGCCTGCAATTACGCCGAATGTGTCACCGAAAAGAATTCCAATGAGCACTCCGAACACAATTAAGGCGACGAGAAGCTCGATAATACTATTTAGCCAGTCGGATACTTTTTTAAGCGCATCTTTCATTAATGCCTCCAGCTAGAGAGATTTATAATCCTGATTAAATATGAGGATTTAGATGGCATCTAGTGGGTACCCGTTTATTTATCAAGAAACCAGACAAATACAACCAGGGCCAGCAGACCTGCAAATCCATTGTTCAAGAAACTACCAAGAAAAGCAATAATTCCTCCAATGGGGTCCATGCCTGTTTCGTATATCATATTTGCAAATACAATTAGAACGAGGAATGCAACTACGATACCTACGAGACCGCTGATGATTTCTTTTACTTTCTTTAGTGCGTCATTCATTCTGTTTCTCCTTGAGTTGGTTAATAAACAAGTTACCAGTTCTGAAACCTTATGTTTCTACAAAGCAGATCACAAGCATGTCTGTTCATGATCACTGTAGAAAACCCCACATAAGTACTTTTGAGCAAGATAGGAAAATATTTATAATTGTCAATGAATAACCCTAACAAGTCTTACTAGAGAGACTGTGGCCCGATACTATTGCTCGGATTACATCGTAACACAATAAATCATGACTTATAGAGATAAAAAAAGCCTCCCTTTAAAGGAGGCTTTTTAAATGAATATGGAAGAAGTATTAGCTGGTGGTGGCTTTTTTCCATGTGTTTGTTTTCCATCGACCAATCTGTTTTGGCCAATCATAATCTTCTTGTGAGCCAAAACCCTCAGTCCAACGATAGTATTCACTGTAGTCGCCATCCATTAAATCAATATTATTATCCAATGAGATTACGTTACCTACGATGGGTCCAGTTAGTTCAGCGCTTTCAATATTTAGCTGGCCAGCACAAAAGATTGCACCCTCAACTCGATCACCTGCTGATATGGTGAAATTTTCATCTACACTCAGGAATACTAACGCAGGTAATGCAGGTGATGAATCAGTAGGCAGGGGAGCTTTGATTGAATTTGTTCCTGTAAAGGTGATTCCCTTTCCTGTAAACACCAGGGTGCTATTCGTGATGGAGATACTATCTAACATTAAATTATTACCGGTAAATATGTGAATACCTTCAGTATCTAAATAGTCCGATTTCCACGATTGGTCATTACCGTTGTGAACCTTGACTTTATTGTCAAAGAAATAATCGATATCAATATCAGGAAGGAAATTAAAAACTCGAACCCGATTCTCTTCTTCTATACCCGTATCGTATCCATTGGTTAGGATCGTAGTATTCGAAGCAATTCCACGCTCAAAATGTGTATCATCAGATAGATCTAAGGCAACTTCAGATTCGAGGCCAAAATCAGCTACATTAACAGTCAAGACATGTTCTATTGAATCCCAGACAACAGTGATGCCATCGATATCCATGTTTACCAAGGAGTCTGCGCCAACATTAATTTTCCAAAGAGATTCACTGATGGTTGACTCAATCGTGTATTGTATTAGGATATTATCAACTGTCTCCAATGAGGAGGTCCTACTTGTATAGGAAATATCCAATACTGCTACTCCGGTGAAGGAAAGGACTACAAAAAACATGATTACTGCGACTAACATTAGCTACCTCCTTGTTGGGTCATTAGGTAGCGAAAAGGTACAAATTGAGGCTTACTCAGATATCAGGGTCGCCCCTATAGTCGCATAGGAATTACCTAAACCTTGAATCGTTTTAGGATAGATGGGGGGCGATGAGAGTGGGTCGGGTAGGTTCTGTAAATACACAGTTGGAAGAGGGAAGTAGTTAATTTCTGAGAGTAAAACCCCAGCTTGGTTTCAATGTGTCACCAGCTGTACAGAGGTTCATATTCACGGTTAAGGTTTTGGAATTGGTACCTGTTCTCTCAGTAAAGAGTAGACCATCGA
>CAZOBQ010000033.1:0-18840 GCA_964578155.1 uncultured Lentisphaeria bacterium | reverse complement strand
AACACCTATACCTTTATCAATAAGGTGTTCTTTCAGTTCGAAGACAGTAAAAAGAGTGGGATTATGAATGCTGAGGTCCTCTTCCTGTGTACCACTACTAATGGAATACTCGCCTTCAAACCAACCATTATTCGTTTCACGAATTCTTCCATGCGTCCACCCGCCAGTTGTTTTGTTTCGGGCAGTGATGAGGTCATTCCGTAAGTTCAAATAAGTGGTCTGTGGATGGAATTCAATATTAACTGGGCTACCAATATTATTAACGTCAGGTGTTAGGGTGAAATCGATGATATTCTCACTATAGGAAAGCCCTGAAATTTGGGCTGCATACCAATGGTGCTCATATCCCCATGACCAACCATCTCCTAAGGGTACGTCGTCGAAAACATTATCATCACCAATAATATCGCCGTTAATTCTAGTGATCTCTTTTGCTTTTAGCGAATCCACAAACCGAACCATAACCGAGTCATAATTCTCATCGTAAAATCGTCTCGACCAAGTGGGATCACCACTTCCTCTAATAATCAAATCCCCATTGAGGACACCTTTATCTATGGTTCCATTAGTCACAAAATCAGTTTCATAACGATATTGGGGTCCGAGCAGGCATAGAGCAGCAGCAGTGGTATACATCTTCATGTTGGATGCCGGTACAAACATTCTGGCAGCATTCCGTTCATAAATCACTTCATCTGTGTTCGCATATTGGACTTTAACTCCCCACCAACCCATTTCTACAGGAGCACTATTCAATAATGCATCAATCTTGTAAGCAGCTTCTTGCTGTGCATTCCTGAAGACTTTCTGCTTGGGAACAGATGTTGAACTGGGAGTATTGGTACTGCAATTAATTAGAACTATTGCAATGATACTAATGAGGATAATTCTGGAATTTATATTCAAACTTAGCTCCGGCTAAAATTAATTGTATCGAATTATTAATACTTTATCCCTCGACTCCGCTCGGGATGACGGACTCATGTGATGAAACATACCTACGACACTCAAATTTCAAGTTTCTATTTTCTAATCTCAACACCAAGTCCTGGTTTATTATTTAAAATGATTTTACCAGCTTCATTTCCTACACCAATATAGGGGTCATTTGCCAACAAGACATTTCCATCCAGATCAAGCCATTTGGCAAATGAACCTAACTGGGACATGGCTGAAATACCGATAGACGTTTCCACCATGCACCCTAGCATAATATCAAATTCATGTTTCTGTGCCAACTTAACCATTTTTAGCGCATTACTGAGTCCGCCACATTTCATCAACTTGATATTTATCCCATCATAAGCACCCACTAAGCCAGGGATATCTTCGGGTCGAACTGAGTTCTCATCAGCTACTATGGGCAAAGGAGAAAACTCTCGCAGTTTCGCAATATCATCTAATTGATTGGCAGGCATGGGTTGCTCTAAAAACTCAACGTTTTCTTGCACTAACCACTCGGTTCCTCGTTTGGCATCATCCAGGGTTTTCCAGCCTTCGTTCACATCAACTCTTAATACCTTGTCTGTTTCCATCCTGATAGCACGCATAATGTCATGATCATAGTCAGTACCCAATTTGATCTTGAGTAGTGGATAAGATTTGGCTTCGGTGATCTTTTCAGGGATAACACTGAGATCTGAGATTCCAATAGTATAGGAGGACAGCGGTAGATCTTGACTCGCCCCAAATAACTGCCACAACGGACTCCCTACTTGCTGTCCATGTAAATCCCAAAAGGCGGTGTCCAAAGCCGCCTGCAGGGCATAGCTTTGAGAAAATAGGTGTTCAAGAATCGCCTGACGTTCTTCATAATTTTCTACGGGCAGATTTAATATCTCAGTCTTGTGGGTAGAGAGCAGATCAAGGATGGCCTCGGGACCTTTTTCGTACCGTATCGAAGGAGCTGCCTCGCCGAAGGCAGTATGATGGCCATCACTCAATTCCAAAATAACTACATCATAGTAACTCTCAGCACTGCGAGCAATTTTAAATTCAAATTTGGTTGTAATTCGCTTAATGGACCAGTTTAGGGTAAGTGTCATTTTATTCCTTAATTATTAGTCTATCCTAATATAGCCTTTGCGAGGGAAGTATGACCGAAGCTAACTCAGGTTTGAGATCGCCAGGTTCCTGTTAGTCATTCGCGAAGACTAAGCACAGCATTATTAAATAACTATATCCCATCAGGAAATAGATTTTGAATAATGTTCTTTGCCACAGAGTTCTGAGGGTCTTTGACCATATCCTCGCATGGCAGTCCAGTATCTCTTTTAATACTTCTACATTCAATCTGTACAGCTGTGCTATCTAGTCCTTTTGAATAAATATTTATTCCTAAAACCTTTGAGGATTTAAAGGGAGCCATGAGAGCTTCATGCAGATCAATTACCGTCCTCAAATTTGGTAAATGGTGATTATAATCATCCATTAATCGACTTGGTTGGTGGGCAATGACCATTGCATCAGGCATACTGCCATGTAATAACCCCATAGTTACACCACTGTATCCCATGTGAGTGATAGATCCTTGTCCCTCAACTATCACCAGAGGTACCTTACCATCGACTTTATCTATTTCAGCCTCGATAGAGCCATTTATAAAATCTGATATCACAGCATCTACAGCAACACCTCTGCCGGAAATCATCATCCCTGTTTGCCCCGTGCCAACAAAGACAGATTCTAAGCCCAAGTCCTTTAATTGTCGCTGCAATGTGAGAGCTGTGGTCATCTTGCCCACATTTGAATCAGAGCCAATGGTCAATAAAATCTTCGATTTTCTAGTCCTCCAATTCCCCTTGGCAATATTCAAGAATGCAGGGGGTCGACGAACATCCCAGATCAAATGCTCATATGGATTCAGCTCTTTAGAATCAGCAATAAATTGGTGGAGACCTGCCCAGACTTCTAGCTTGGCTTCTAGTGCAAATTTGAGCTCAGGAATCCAATTAGGATCAATTGCGCCACCGATGGGGGCTATACCGATAACCAGGGTATCAGGGCTATACTGTATAGCTTCTTCTACAGAAGCGACAATAGGGATAAGACCACCATACCCCAAAACGTCTTGAACCGTTTGCCCCGCCTTCTTCCGATCGATAATAACTTGAATTTCATCATGGCGAAAAAGGATCAGACCATTGGCAGTTTTGCTACCCAAAGCATTCAATCGATCCTGAGCATATAATGCGAATCTACGTCTTGTAGGTGTCATAGAAGTGAGATAATCTCAATCTGTTAGTTATTTTTGAACTTGGGGGCTCTACGTTCCAGGAAAGCAGAGGCTCCCTCAATCCTGTCTTCTGTTTTGAAAACATCGCGAAAAGCCTCAGCTTCTACATCAAGGCCATTAGCTAATGATTTATCTGCGCCACCATAAACAGCTTTTATGGTATATGCTACTGCTTGCGGACCCTGAACCATAATTCGGTTCGCAATCTCTTCCACTTTTTCGAGTAATGCTTCTCGTGTGAATACTTGGTTAACCAAACCCATCGCAGCTGCTTCTTTGGCGGAGATTACTCTCCCTGATAAGAGTAGATCCAATGCGTGTCCATTCCCAACTAAACGAGGTAATCTTTGAGTGCCACCAAAACCTGCGATCACACCTAGTTTCACCTCTGGCTGACCAAATTGGGCATTTTCCGATGCGTATCTTAGATGACAGGCCATAGCTAATTCACATCCGCCACCCAAGGCAAAACCGTTAATGGCTGCAATGACTGGTTTCAAGCTGGACTCAATTAGAGAGAACACTGCTTGCCCTCTTTTAGCAAATCCAAGTGCATCTTCAGGACTCATGGTGGGGAATTGATTCACATCTGCGCCTGCTGCGAAAGCTTTTTCTCCTGCTCCAGTAATAATAATTACTTGAACCTCAACCTTGTCCTTCAAGTCAAGAAAACATGTCTCCAGGTCATTCATAACTTCAGCGTTCAGGGCATTTAACTTGCTTTGGCGATCAAGAGTTACCCATGCTATCCCTTTGGCAATTCTAACATTAATAAACTGCATCAAGACCTCCAAAAATGGCGATTGAATAGGACCACAACCGTGAGAACTTCCAAACGACCCAACATCATGATAAATGCCATCGCCCACTTCTCAATATCACTAAAAAAGGCGTAATTGTCTGTCGGACCCACATCCGCCAGGCCTGGGCCGATATTACACAACATAGAAACAGAAGCTGTAGCACTGGTAACCATGTCATGCCCGAATCCTGTAAGAAAGAAGGCAAAGCCGACAAAGATCACGACAAAGAATAGCAGAAAAGTTGTAGTATTTCGGACGGCATCATCATCCACAAATTGATTGCGAAGTTTGATAGGTAGATAGGCACGCGGATGTATCATACGCCGTAATTCAGTCATGGCCATCTTTGTAAACAGTAAGATTCGTATCGCTTTGATCCCACCTCCCGTTGAACCGGCCATACCACCAACGAACATTAAACCGAAGAGTAGAAACTGAGCGTAGATTGACCACTGTTCGAAATCTGCTGTAGCAAAGCCTGTGGTGGTAATTATGGACACCACTTGAAATACAATTTGTCGGGCAGGCTCACTCTTGAGCGCTAGAATAGCTGCAGTATCAGATTCATAGAAAGAAGACCAATAGAAGTCAGCAGTGAGTAGAACGAGTGCCATCACAATAATACTCATCCAAAATTGCCACTCTCTGCTCTTTAGATACCGCATGAACTTTCCTTGAAGCCCAAAATAATGCAGGGAGAAATTAGTCCCTGCCAGAACCATGAAAATTATGATAACCCAATCAACATAGGCACTCTGAAAATGAGCTATTGAGGCATTCTTTGTAGAGAATCCTCCTGTAGCCATAGTACCAAACGTGTGACAGGCAGAGTCGAACCAGTCCATTGGACCAACCCACAGCAGTAAAAATTGTGTGAGAGAGATAAGAGCATAGACACCATATAATAGTTTAGCAGTTTCTGAAATGCGTGGAGTGATCTTGTCACTCACAGGACCAGGAGCCTCTGCTGCAAAAAGTAGGGTTCCACTCCTACCGGCCAATGGCATTACTGTCACAGTGAAAACAATAATACCCATACCACCCAGCCAATGGGTGAAACTCCTCCAAAATAAAATACCATGAGGCATACTTTCTATATCAGTAAGAATGGATGCACCTGTGGTTGAAAAGCCGGACATCGCCTCAAAAAAGCTATCCGTATAGGATAAATCTGTGGCAAAATACATAGGTAGAGCACCGAATATCGAAGCGGATATCCAACTTAAACTAACACTTAGAAAAACTTGTCTGGGTGCCATAGCATGTGTGTGTCGGGTAAGGATGAAGGCAATGCTACCCACCGCCAAAGTGATGATCATGGCTTTGAGAATTGCCATAGTATCTCCATCCCCATACGCCATAGACACAAATAGTGAAAATGCCATTGATGCACCGATGAAGAGCGTCAGAGCAGCCAACACATTCAAGGTTGGCAGTAAGCTAAAACGCTTAGTTGAATAGTTCTTCAACATCGCTTACTCTGGCGGCTCTAGCAAATATGATCACGCGATCACCTGCATGTATAATGCTATTTCCAGTTGCAATCTCTGGTCCATCTTGACGGATGATACCACCTACAACTGAATCCCGGGGGAAGTTGATATCTTTAAGCGGGATACCAATAATCTTGCTATCTTTTACAGGAGATAATTCGATAACTTCTGTATCTATTCCTTCCAACATCATTACGGAATGTACCTGACCACGGA
This sequence comes from uncultured Lentisphaeria bacterium, assembly GCA_964578155.1. Lineage (GTDB taxonomy): Bacteria > Fidelibacterota > UBA8477 > UBA8477 > JABMPR01 > JABMPR01. The sequence goes on along the minus strand of CAZOBQ010000033.1, from coordinate 13,093 downwards.
GGACATAGCGCATAAATGCGTCCACTGTGGACAAATTCTTACTCACAACAGAGTTAATGCCCAAACCTTTGACCAGTGGGATATAATCTGGTGAGTTGATGTGGACGATAACCTTATCAACGCCTTTCTTTTTGGCAATGAGACCAGCAAATAAATTGGCTGTCTCATCATCAGTCAGTGTTATAAGAGCATCAAAATCACTAATCCCCTCGCTTTCCAGGAAATCTACATCCAACCCATCAGCATGGAGTAAAAGAACATCTGGGAGCTCTTGAGCTGCCTTTTGGAGTTTGTCCTTCCGATGATCAAGCAGTCTAACGCTGAATCGGTCTTTTAGCTTAGCTGCAACCATCCTTCCAAGTTTCCCCGCTCCCATGATCATCACCGTTTTAATGGTCTTCTTCTGCTTGAAGCCACAGAGTTGGTACATCTCCTTCAATTTTTCCTTTAAGCAAACGACAAATATTTTATCGCCTGGATGAAAAACATGGTCTCCACCGGGAATGATTGTTTCGCCATCACGATCTATGGCAACGGTGCGAAATGGTAATTGCTCATATTTTGTACCAAGTTCTCTTAATGACTTATTCATTAGCTCACAATTATCAGTTGGAGTTAAAGCAACCATATAGACCTGGTCATGATTGTAGGTCATAATTTCTTGGGCAGTGGCATGCTCTACCAGGTGCTGAATCTCACGGGCTGCGATCTGTTCCGGATTGATCACCCTCTCAATGCCCAGCTCTTCCAAATCCAATAAAGCATCTTCTTTTTGATAGTCTCCGCTCCTGACACGAGCCAAAATCTTCGCTTTAGGATTCATTTTCTTGGCTTTCATAGAAGCCACAATGTTTATCTCATCGATTCGGGTCACAGCTAGAAATAGATCCGCAGATTCTACCTGGGCTAATTTAAGTGTGTTGGATTGAGCACCATTACCCTCAATGGCTAATGCATCTAATTCTTGCTTGGCTCTTTGAACCTTCTCAGCATTGATATCAATAATACTGATATCATTGCCCAGTTCAACCAGTGTTTTAGCCAGATAAAATCCGACACTTCCTGCACCTACAATGACTATCTTTTTTTTCATCCCTTAACCTAACACTTTTTTGAGTATTTCTTGGCTAGCTTTGAGTTTTTCATCAGTAAAATCCAGATGTGTGACCAAGCGAATTCTATTTTTGTTGAATACTGAGACCAATAGACCTTCTTGCTTGAATTCTGCTTCTAATTCGGCCGTATTTCCCTTTGGAAAATTGAGCAATACAGTATTGGTTTGGGTCATTGAAAGATCATACTCCAATACACCAAGTTCCAAACAGGTTTCAGCCAATGCTCTTGCTCGCTCATGATCCTCAGCCAGGCGCTCAACATTATTCGCCAAAGCATATAGACCAGCAGCTGCAAGACTGCCAACTTGCCGCATTCCCCCGCCGAACAACTTCCGAAAACGATGTGCTTTATCTATAAATTCATTATTTCCAACTAGAACTGATCCAACTGGAGATCCCAAACCCTTTGAGAGACAGAGACTTACAGAATCGAAGGGCTCTGAATAAATTGCAGGATCAATACCACTTGATATGACAGCGTTCATCAAACGAGCGCCATCCAAGTGCATGAAGAGGTCATGCTCGCGTGCTAAATCAGCGACTTCTTCTATTTTGCCAAGTGGGTAAACAATCCCACCGGCGCGAGTATGCGTATTCTCCAGTGCGATCATCCGCGTATTGGCATAATGATGATCAGCTGGTCGAATCGCTGCCTCAACCTGTTCTGGTTCGAGCATGCCATATTCGCCCATAAGTGGGTGAACTTGAACACCACTTAGTAAAGCTGGACCACCACCTTCATAGTTAAAAATGTGTGAGTTATAGTCACAGATGACCTCATCACCAGGCTGGGTTTGACTGCGTATGGCCAATTGATTACTCATGGTCCCTGATGGGACAAATAGAGCTGCTTCTTTCCCAAGCATATCTGCTACTCTATTTTGTAACTCATTCATTACTCGGTCTTCACCATATACATCATCACCAACTTCAGCGTTGTACATCGCTTGTCGCATGGCTTCACCAGGTTTTGTTACTGTATCAGAACGAAGATCTATCATATTCATTCTTTATAATCCCATAAATTGAGGTATTGTTTGATCCATTACATTTCTTCCTCGGTACGAAGCAGCACCTTTGCTGCCTCGAGCGTTGCATCTCCGGGCTCCCCATCCCCAATGAGAGTTGCGATTTCGTTAATTCGCTCGATCTCATTCAGACGCCTTACTCTGGTAACGGTTCGATCATTGATAAAATGTTTTTCAACCCGGAAATGGCTATCGGCTAAACTGGCAATTTGAGGTAGATGGGTAATACTTATTAATTGATGGTGTTGTCCAAGCGCCTTTAGTTCTGTCCCTACAACACGAGCTATCCGACCCGAGATTCCAGTATCAATCTCATCAAATATGACTGTCCCGATTCCATCTTTTCCTGACATGGCCGATTTGATGGCTAGCATAATGCGGCTAATCTCACCACCAGAGGCTATCCTAGCTAGAGGGCGTATAGGCTCTCCTGGATTCGCTTGCATCCAGAAAGCAACTTTATCCATCCCGGAATCATCAGCTCTGAATTTAGTAGAGCCAATCGAGGCAAGCCCAGTTTCATGAGGCTCCTGCTCCACTTGAATTTGGAAGCGAGCGTGTGGGATACCCAGATGGCTGAGTCTTTCTACTACTGTTGCGGAAAGGGCGAGTGCCTCCGTTTTCCGTTTTTTGCTCAAGAGTTCACAGGCCCGAGAAAAATTCTCAGAGTGTGTCTTAATTGACTTCAGTAGCTCTTCGCGACTCCAATCGGGATCATCCTGTTTTTCGAGACGTCCACGAATCTCTTCCCAATAGCTCAGCAGTTCAGGATAAGTACGATTGTATTTCTGACAGATTCGGTTAAGGGTTTTTAAACGACCTTCGACAACACTCAGACGCTGTGGATCGGAGCGGACCTCTTTTTCATATTCCGCAGCAAAATCAGCAATACTCTGCAACGAGACACGAGCTGCTAATGCTTCAGGTAAAAAGGCAGCTGCAGAATCCGTAAAATCACTCAAACCCTCCAGCTGATGAATAATCATATTCAGTCGTTTTGTGGCTGAGCTATCTGCTCCTTCAACCTCTTGGAACAAGGCTGAAGCCTGTTCACTGATGGTCAGGGCATTTTCTAAAACTTTACGCTCTTTTTCCAGATCTTCGAGCTCATTTTCTTGGGGATTGATCTCATTTAATTCCTGGAGTTGAAAGGCATACAGCTGATGTTGCTCGTGTCGATTTGATGCGTCCTGATCCCGCTCTTTCAACTCACGTAGTAAGAGGCTGAGAGATTGATAGGTTTTAGCAACATCATTTTTTAACACATTTGTTTCAGCGTATTGATCTAAAAAATCTATATGGTGTTCTTCATTGAGCAAATACTGGTGTTCGTGTTGACCATGTAGATCCACTAACTGATCGCCAAGCTCTTTTAACTCCTGAACTGATCTACTTTGGCCATTGATCCAAACCTTGGAACTTCCTTGAAGTTTGATCTCCCTTTTAACGGTAATTGTAGCGGAGTCTATACCCAGCCTGCTATAATCTCCTCGTTTCAGCTCAAATACTGCTTCAACAATGGCACTGGAATATCCATCTCGAATGAAATCTTTGAAGGCGCGTTCTCCTAGAGCGATACTCAATGCATCTACGATCAGCGATTTCCCGACACCGGTCTCACCTGTAATAACATTCAGCCCATCATCAAAACTTACATTTGCCTCGTCAACAATGGCAAAGTTCTCAATATGTAAGGATTTAAGCATGCTTTCTAAATTTTTCCAATGTTTGTATCTTCATCATTAGCGAGAAGGTAATGAGTGAAAGGATAAGGCCCAATATATCTGCCACGACATCTTCCATGGTAGAGACTCGGGTAGGAATAAAAGATTGATAAAATTCATCCCCAATGGCGAAGAGGGCTCCAACACCTAGCGCAAGACGATATGATGGTTTAAGCTCCATGACTGGTTTCTCTCTATAGATTGCCCAGATAAGGGTTACCCCAAATAGATTGTATTCAATTACATGTAAAATGAAATCTTGAATTCCCCAGGTATATTGAGCCACCGTAGTTTGATTCAAACTTGACAGTGTAATAATTAATAAAAAATATAGCACTGCGGGAGTGTAGTATTTAAGCTGGTATGTCACCATATTCCTTCAAAGCTCTAGGTAATGAATTCACAATATCGCTGGCTATCAATCCAAGGACGCCTTTTTCAGCTCTATTTAACTCGGCTGCTTTGCCATGGATGTGCATAGCAAAATTCAATACATCAGGATTGGAACCCCACTGCGACCAAAGTGAGGCTAAAACGCCGGTGAGCACATCACCACTACCTGCGGTAGCCATGCCAGCATAGCCACTTCGGTTGACGACAACTTTCCCTTTTGGGCTAGCAATGAGTGAGGGCGCTCCTTTGAGTAGAACATAAGCCCCGTACTCTTTCGCCAAATCCCGTGCATCTTTCCAGGAGGGTATAGCTTCTTCATCTTGAGATGGCGCCAGTTTTTTAAATTCGCCTATATGCGGCGTAATTATCGTTGGTGCGGTTCTTTGTTTCAACACTTGAAGATCTAGACCCCGAATCGCATAAAGTGCATCTGCATCGATAACCAAAGGTCGATCAATATTTTCAATAAGACGTCTTATAAGTTCAAGCGTCTCATCTTCTCGCCCAATTCCCGGACCTATGGCAACAACATCTGCCCATTTACATGTCTCAAGAATGGCAGGATAGGCTTCCAATGATAAACTCTGACCTGGAGTCTCTGGCATATACTCGACAATGGTTTCCAAAGAGGTAGTCTCGGCAATTCCACCTAAAGATTTTGGGATAGCAAGCTTTACCAAGCCGGCACCAGATCGCAACGCTGCAGTCGATGCTAATAAAGCAGCTCCTGTATAACCTTTAGCCCCGGCAATGATATAAACTTTTCCCACAGAATATTTATGACTGTCAACGGATCGGGTAAAATTTGAAGGCGGGTAATCACTTTCGATATACTCTTCCAGAGGAACATCTTTTATATGGGATAAGCTGTCATCTGGGAAACCAATATCAACAATAGTGATCTCACCACAGTGACTTCTAGCTGGCTCGAAAAGACAACCCTGTTTACCATAGCCCATGCTGATGGTATAATCTGCCCTGATGCAGGGTTCCAAGATTTGGCCCAGATCTCCGGTCACTCCTGAGGGGACATCTACAGAAACAATTGTAGCCTTAGATTGATTACATTGATCAATGATATCACTATAGGGTGAACGCATCTCACCTTGAATACCAGTCCCCAACAGAGCATCTACGATAAGATCAGCTTCATGAATCCAGTGTTGTTGCTCCTGGGTATTATCCCACAATTCAACATTAATAGTCGCATGGTCCAAGAGACGATAATGATGGAGTGCGTCACCTTGAATATTCGATTCCTCGATCGTCTGGATTACCGTAACCTGATAGCCCCGTTGGGCTAAACCGGATGCAATAACATAGCCATCACCGCCGTTGTTGCCTTTACCAGCAAGCACTAAAACGAGCCCTTGCTTCTCAATCATTTTATGTATCTCTAGTTGTTGGATAAACTGATCCCCAGCATTCTGCATGAGGGTGGCACCTGGAATTCCGCAAGTATTGATAGCATAGCTATCGACGACTCGATTAGCCGCCATACTTAGGAAAGATTTCACTGGGTCAGACCTCCAGGATGGCAAATGCAATTGCCATAGATCGCTCATGAGAGATTGTTACAAGGCAAGTGCCACGGAATTGAATCAATAAGGAAACCTGAGGACGACCCTCAGTATCGTTCAATATTTCAATATGGGAGAAAGGGATTATTTCGTTGTAGCCGCTTTGATACACTGCTTTTGCAATTGCCTCTTTGGCAGCAAACCTACCTGCGAAATGAACTTCAGGGTGTTCTTTTGAATTACAGTAAGCGACTTCACCACGAGTAAATACTTTTCTTGAAAAACGCTCGCCATATTGTTTAAACAACCGTTCAATACGGCTAATCTCAACTATGTCGCTACCTATTCCCTTAATTGCCATGAGTGCTTAATTTATACTTTGGTACTTACAGGCAAAGTGGAAATTTGATTTTGAGTAATTCTATTATTTGGACATAAGTGATTGAATATTAATAATTTTAGACAAAAAAAAGACTGCCACATGGACAGCCTTTCTGAATTTCAAATAATTTGTGCTAAAATTACTTACCTTCCAGCATTAGTAAGCTCAGTGATGCGATGGGTCGCCAAAGATTTCCAACGCGCATCTTTTGCTGCCAATCGATAAGCTGCAATCGCATCCTTATTCCGTTTTAGCCCCTTTAGTGCGTCACCCTTTTCTATGAGTGCTGCCGCCCAATTTTTCTTTTTCACTAATGATTGAGTCGCTGCAGAGAGTGCCGCTGAATAGTTTCCAGTGGCATTATAAGCCTGGGATAAACGATAATAAGTTTTGTAGGAAGTAGCTTTGCCTGTCAAACCTTTAAGCAGGGAAATCGTACTGGTATACTTTTCCTCATCAATATAGATCTTTCCCAACAACTCATAGGCTTTCACATACTTCTTGTTGACTTCAATCGCTTTTTTAAGGTTTTGGGTAGCTAATGTAGTACTCTTCTGACTTTCATAAACCTTAGCTAAAATGTAATAAGCTTTTTCGTAGCTAGCATTGATGGAAATAGACATCTTGAGAGACTCAATGGCTTTATTATTGTTACCCATTTCACTATAAAGTGTACCTAAGCCATACCAGGATTTATAGTGTGTTGGATCGCTGGTAACGGCATCACGGTAATAATTCTCGGCAGTTTTAAGATCACCATCTTTCTTGGCAATGAGAGCTAACTGGTAAAAACCACTGGCAAAAGAAGGATCAACTGCCACGGCTTTTTCATACTCGGCCTTTGCGGACACATAGTCCTTACGTTTGTAGTACTTGTGACCTTCAGAGTAGGCTTTATTTCTAACGTTTTCTATGGATCTAGCGTATTTGGTTTCTTCTGGGTTAAACTTGGAAGCACTTCTAAATTCTTCAGCAGCTTCGATGGGCAATTCTTGGCGATAATAAACCATCCCCTTACTATAGAATGCTTCGCCCTTAAATTTTCCCCATATATCATGTGGTGAATTATCCATCTGCTTAAGTGCTTCATCATATTTCTTCAAGGCTGGATTATATTCACCACCAGCCAGTGAGCGTCCAGCATCTGATAGAAGAATATTGATTTTTTCCAGTTCTTGCCACTCTGCTTGAATTACTTTGTATTCATCTTCATCAACAGCTTTCATGGCTGCCTTATACTTTTCATCAGCAGTGGCAATATCAAAGTTATTAATGGCCTCACGAGCTTGAGCAACCAGTTCATCAGGGAACTGAGCAAAGAGCTGTCCTGATATTGAAATCAAGATGATTGCTATTATGGTGAGTTTTTTCATGCTTCATTCATCCTTCTTAAAATCTTTTCAACTAAATTTAAAACCGATCAAGCGATCCTAAACCTATTATTTCACTTGAAATACCCTCCCAAGTGGCGCGCAATATAGATGTGACTCTAGCCCTTGTCATTGATTTTATTGATCTAAATTGGGATTCACGATACTCAGAAGATGAAAAAATATCCCAACAATAATGTCAGGATATTTTAATTACTAAGTTTTGTGCCGAGAGCGGGAGTCGAACCCGCACAAGCGTTAGCTCACTGCCCCCTCAAGACAGCGTGTCTACCAGTTCCACCACCTCGGCTACAAAAAAACTATTCTTCAGAAGGAGTGGTGTTGCTCTCAGTTCCACTTGTCGTAGTAGCTGATGCCCCACCTGTCTCGCCAGGTAATTCCAAGCCGTTACTGCCACTGGCTTCCATCTGGGTTCCAGGGATGATCATCTCATCCTGCAATTCCTTTTGGAAGTCAGTTTGGGCGGAGGATCCACCCTTGTTCAAGACACCAATTAAAAGAATCAGCACCATAAACGCGACCGCTAAGCCACCTGTTAATTTGGTTAAAAAATTTCCAGCGCCGACTCCACCAAACAATGCACTGGCCGTGTTTCCACCACCAAATGTTCCAGCTAACCCGCCACCTTTACTGGATTGCATGAGAATAACCATCATCAATAATAATGAAATAATTACCAGTAAAATGTACAAAAATGTCATGTGTTCTCCTAGTCAATCGCTCCGGCTTCATCAATGATACCTTTGAATGAGTCAAGTTTCATACTTGCTCCTCCAACTAGAGCGCCATCAATGTCCTTATTGGACAATAAGCCTTGTGTATTATCAGGTTTGACGCTTCCACCATATAGAATCCATGTTGCTTCTGCAACATCTTCGCTGTACAGCGTTTTTAGAGCACCACGAATAAATTCGTGAACAGCAATTGCTTGTTCTGGTGATGCAGTAAGACCGGTACCGATCGCCCAGACAGGTTCATAAGCAATAATTACCGGCTCCATATCGGAGCTGCTAACGCTCTTAAGTCCATCTCTGAGCTGCTTAGCGATAACTTTTTCAGTCTCGCCAGCTTCCCGCTCTTCAATTTTTTCACCCACGCACAATATGGGGATCAAACCCGATTTCAAAGATCTGTGAACCTTTTTATTGATCCATTCATCACTCTCACCAAAAACATGACGTCTTTCTGAGTGACCTAAAATCACATATTCAGTTCCAGTTTCCTGGATCATGGCAGCAGTAATTTCTCCAGTAAATGCGCCTGATTCTTCCCAGTGCATATTCTGTGCTCCAACTTTGAGCTCACTACCATTCACAACGTCAAAAACCGTCTTTAATGCCAAAAAAGGCGGGCATAAAATAACCGACACCCCATGGGTGTCCAATATATTAATACGTAAGGATTCTGCGAACTCACCGGCTTCTTTTGGACCAAAATGCATCTTCCAATTTCCGGCTACTATTTTATTTCTTTTCAATTATTTAGCTCCCTTCAAAGCTTCAAAAGCAGGTAATGCGATACCGCTTAATAATTCCAATGATGCTCCACCGCCTGTGGATGTATGCGTCACGCAGCCATCCAACCCAAACTTCTTTAAAGCAGCAGCACTATCACCACCACCGACAATGGTTGTGGCTCCTTTTTCGGTCATTTCACAAAGCTTCTGTGCAACAACCCTGGTTCCCTCCTGGAAGGGAGTCATTTCAAAAACTCCCATGGGACCATTCCACAGAATGGTTTGGGATGAATCAAGAATACTATTAAACGATTGGGCTGTTCTGTGTCCAATATCAAGACCCATGAGATCATCTTCCAACCCGCGAATAGGCAGTTCCTGAACAGTCGCCGTTTCCTTGATCTCCCTGCTGGCAATACAATCAGATGGCAATACTAGATTCACACCTTTTTCCAAACAGAGGTCAATCACATCTGTGGCAAATTGCAAGCGGTCTTCTTCTACCAAAGATGCACCCACATTATGGTTCAGTGGTGCAGCGCTAAGGAAAGTGAATGCCATACCACCGCCAATAAGAATATTATCAGCAACATCAGCTAAGCGTTTCAACAAATCGATCTTACCACTCACCTTTGATCCGCCCATGACAACTGTAAAAGGTCGTTTGGGAGATTCAATAGCATTGACCAAAAACTCAATCTCTTTGATCAACAAAAAGCCGGTAGCTTTTTCATTAAAGTAATGAGTAATGCCTACGTTTGACGCATGGGCTCTGTGAGCAGTTCCAAAGGCATCATTGACATAAATATCGGCAAGTGCCGCAAGGTCCTTTGAAAATCCTGAATCATTCTCAGTCTCAGCAGCATGAAAGCGAAGATTCTCCAGGACTAGGATTTGTCCAGGCAATAAGGCTTTAGCCATGGACTCTACCCCTGCCCCAATACTGTCTGGTGCAAACTTTACCTCTGCACTCACCAGCTCACCCAAACGCTTGGCGACGGGAGCCAGGCTCATCTCTGAAACAACTTTACCCTTTGGTCTTCCAAGATGTGAGGCCACAACAACTGCCGCACCTTGTCCGAGAAGGTATTCTATTGTTGGAAGAGAAGCCTTGATACGAAAATCATCAGTGACATTGCCCAGGTTATCCAAAGGCACATTGTAGTCAGTCCTGACAAAAACCCGTTTACCCTTTACCGAGAGGTCTTTAATATGCTTAGGCATATTCTTGTATCCTGAACTCTTAAACTAACTAGCGCTATTCAAGATATCAGCTAATGCTAGATGCAGGTCAAAGTTGAATTTCTCAACATTGATCTTTGGCTCATGCCATACACCGTAGTTATCAGCCATGATCAATTTAACCAAATAGCTTTGAGTTAATGCCTCAGTGGTTTTTTTATCATACCAGCGAATGTCAATTTTTGCAGCGTTTTCATTCACGGCACCCAATAAGGCGCTCAAGAAAGTCTGTCTGTTCTCAGTATCAGTGTTGATCTTGGCAAATCCTGCACCGATAAGACCCTGAATCTGTTCCCAATCTGTACCAACAAAGTTCTTCCAGGTCTGTCCATATTTTGCTGACATTCCTGAACCCAGTGCTTCTAATTGCTCAACAGCATAATCTACAACCTGAGGGTAAAGTGTTGAAGCTCCGTGGGCTACAAAAATGGTCTCTGGTTGAACCCGATCTGCGATTTTGAGCAATTCGTGAGCTAATTCAATATTCAGCTTCACTTTCGTTCCGGGTTTTCCCTTATTTGGTCCATGCATGGTACCAATAGTTGGGGCGATCATGAGTACGCCCGTCTCAGTAATAAACTTTTCGAATTCATCTGGTTGCGTATAAGTTGAAATTTCAGATTTTGTGTCTTCATCCTCTTCGCCTGCCAAGACACCCAATTCACCTTCAACTGAAACACCCAGCGGGTGAGCCATATTCACTACTTCTCGGGTATAGCCAATATTCTCTTCAAGTGATCGAGCACATTTGTTAGCGTGGTCTGTTGAGTTATCTGCCATAACACTGGTAAGATGTTGAACAGCACCCTGTACGACTTTACGCCCAGCCTCGGTGGTGTAATCACCATGATCAAGGTGTGTGGCGACTTTTACAGTGGAGCGTTTTGCGCGAGAAGCGATATAGTTCGCAGCAATTTCTAATCCCGTGATAGGATCGCCACCTCCAAAATGTTTTAAGGCGCTATTGGATACAGCCAGTACACCGGATGATCCTAAAATTTCAAATGCATCAAAAGCAGCATTAATCCCCTGGATAGTTGTGATGTTAAATGCAGGCAATGCGTAGGGCTTACCTTTGGCATTTCCCTTTTCACCCATTTTTGCTTTGAGGGCAAGTGCATGGACACTACTCAAATTGTCTGCAAATCTGCGAGTGGTGTTTAATTGTGGTGGGTTGTTGTAAGTTTTCATGCCGCGTTCTCCAAATTTATGATTTAACTTGTAGTTATTATTACACTTTTAATTTCAAAATTTCTTTAGTAACTCATGCTGACGTTACTACAAAAATCAGACCAAGTCAAGCCTTCCTCTCAGAAGGTGCCGACAAAGTAATTAGATCTACTCCAATTGCACCAAAATTGATCAATGCTTCAGCTAAAGTATTAGCTGTTGCCCCTGTAGTCAGAACATCATCAACCAGCAAGACTCGTCTACCCACAATATCTTGCTCGGACTTTATGGCAAATGCTTTTGATACATTTTCTTGCCGTTCTTGCGCGTTCAACTTGGTTTGACTTTGAGTATATTTAATTCGTTTCACCAAGTGGTCACCAAACTGTGAATTAAGCTTTTCTGCCAACCAGCGACTCATACCATCTACTTGATTATAGCCCCGTTCTCGTTGCTTTCTGGGGTGGAGCGGAATAGAAATCACCCAATCATAAGGAGGATCCAGTTGACCCAGAATTTTTTGCTCATGATGATTCAACACGGTTAATATCGGTTTCCGACGTCTAGAGTATTTCAAATGGTGAATTAAGCTCTGAAATGCAGGATCAAAATCAAACAGGGCCCATGCACTACCCAGATACACCTGCCCAGGTACAGAAAATTCTTTATGAGGCTCTCCCAATAAATTGAATCCATCCAAACATGAGTTACACAGCTGATCTTCAAGCTTGATCAATTTCCGTTCACAAACTAGACAGAGAGGAGGATATACCAGATCAATGACCCCATTGATCAACAGTTTGACCGGATTTGAAATTGCATTATATAACATAATTATGCCTCAGTTCATTAAACCTCTATGTGATGGAGAGTTAAAATTGTATAAACAAGAATTGGGAGAAAGAAGGTTAAGAAATCTCCCAATTAAAGGTCTTAGTTGATCAGAGCGGCTGCCCCTATAACGGGCGCTGCATCTCCAAGCGCCGCAGGTTCTATCCGAACACGCCCCTTCTGGTTCTCAAACAAGTGCATATCAACCACTTCTCTCAAAGAAGTAATAAAAAAATCAAATCCAGCAGCTAATGAACCACCCACAACTATAATTCCAGGGTCAAGAAGATGATTCACATAGACCAGGGAATGTCCAATGGATCGGCCGAGAAGACTCCAGGATGCAAGTGCATCAGCGTCACCGGATTTTGCTAACTCATATATTTCAACACCCGTTTTAGTTTGTCCGGAAATATGAGTATAATTTCTCTCGAGAGCAGGACCCGAGACATAATCCTCAAAAGTGCCATCATTGTACGGGGCTAAGCCATACTCAGTGGCCGTTCCATGGGCTCCACTCAGAATGCGGCCATCCCATACGAATCCATGGCCATATCCAGTACCCAGAGTGATACCATAGACAAAAGTTTCACCCTTTCCAGCTCCTGCGATGGCTTCACCCAAGACAAACACATTGGCATCATTATTCATTTTTACCGGTACATCAAAATGTTGCTGGAGTCTCTCAACTAAAGGATAATTCTGGATGATTGGAGTGTTGGGGGTTTCCATGACAGCTTCGTGTTTATCATCTAATGGACCCGGTGCTCCCACACCTACGCCCTGCAGCTGATAATCGGGTGATTCAGCGATCATTGATTTGATCACCTCCGCGATATTT
>CAZOBQ010000032.1:0-18883 GCA_964578155.1 uncultured Lentisphaeria bacterium | reverse complement strand
TTGATCTGTATGATTTATGGGTGAGCGATCTTGATATAATCGTTTTTCTTTCGGATATTCACCTACCAATTTATCTAAGTATCGACTTTCAAATTTATGAGTGTCTTTGGCCAAGGATTCCAGGTCTCCAACACCGTAATAACTGGCGCCTGCTTTAAACACATCCATAAAAGTAAGGGCCGTCAATGTTGTATATCCACCGGCACTACCGCCCTTGATGAACAAACGATTGCTATCGACTTTACCTTCTTCTACCAGATGTAAAGCTGCGGCGGCACAATCCTCGACATCCCGAATACCCCAATTTCCATTCAATCGTTTGCGATACTCACGACCATAGCCAGTGCTACCACTATAGTTGACATCCACAATTGCGAATCCACGTGTTGTCCAATATTGCTTGATTGGGCTGAATGAGCCAGGGCTATAGGATGTTGGTCCACCATGGCTTAATACTATAAGAGGTGGTTTCTCATCGGCAGGAGCTTCAAATGCAGAATTCGTAGGTGGATAATACCAGCCATATGTTGCTTCTCCAGGTCTTGGTTCAAATGTAATCAGCTCAGGACGAGAAATATTTTTAGACTCCATATCGTTTTCTGAGGAACAACGTAAAACATATTTTTCATTCGATTCTATATCCATCACAACGATCTCGCTGGACCGATCCGCTGAACTGCCAATAAAGGCAATCAGCTTACCTGAGCCTCTTACCTGATCTATATCTGAATATGGGACATCGATCTCTACCCATTCATTTTTCTGTGCGTCAATAAGAATCAAGTGTGATCCATTTAGATCACGGTAGGTTGAAACCAGTCTTCCCGGGCCTAGTACAGCATAAGTACTCATCCCAAAGACCCATTGTGGAAGTCCAAACTCCGCATCCTTACTCAGAAGACAACGGTGATCCTCAGCGCTGTACTCATAAATATTCCACCAACCACTCTTATCTGAGATGTAGTAAAAGTTTCCATTTGGGTCCCACAATGGTTGGAATATAGATTCTTCCGCTCCACCAGCGATTACTTGGAGATTCTCAATATTTCCACTCTCATCGAGATCGCTGAGCCATAGTTGAGTACCATCCCAAGGCATGTTCGGATGATCCCAGGCCAGGAAAAGAAGCTGTTGCCCATCAGGGCTAATTTCGGGGTTTGAATAGAAATCATGACCTGAAGCGATGATATCTTGCTTGCCACTTCCATCCAGGGACACTCTCAATATGACATTTTGAATATCATCAGGATTAGAATGATCCTCACCAACGACATAAATCAGATTACGGTTTTCGTCCACGACTGCGTCGGCATAACGAAATTTCTCAGCATTGGTGATTTTATTGGAATTCCCATCTTCCAGGAGTTCATACACCTGCTGGTCACTGTTTTGGATATAGAACTTTCTGCCATTTTGTGTAGTGAAAGCTCCCCCACCGTATTCATGGGCACGTGTACGAATATCATGACTTGCCTGGCTCAGTTCACTGGAACCTGCTCTGGTTGACCAATTCATGAGCGCAGTACGACCCGTTTCTGAAGGTCTGCCTTCAGTCCAGTAAATCTGATTTTGGTCGATTTGAATTTGCCCCAACCGGAGACTACTTTTGACTAGTGATTCGCTGGAGACTAGTGATTTCCATGACCCATAGGGTCTTATCTGCTTGTCAACTGTATTCATAGTTCCTCTTCATCCAGCGCCTTTATATCCAGTACATAGGTAGATATCAATCTGTCTTACGGGTTGACCATAATTTTCGATCTTAACAGTTTTTATTTTATTTATACGTTCGAAGTATGGTTCAATTCTTTTTGACTTAAATCGATATTCTTTTCGATCATCAACAACTAGAATCCCGATTCTTCCAATCAGGTCCTCTTTCTTTTCCCATATATCATATTGAAGGGCACGCCTGCCGATAATATCCTGGGCATAGGTCCTTGGTTGACCTGGTAGGTAAAATTTCAGAAGTGAGCTTGCCTTGTAATTGGTGCTGAATATGAACGGTGTTTCACCAGCTTCCGAAAGAGAATCTTGAATAGCAGACACTTCAGTAGCGGCAGATTTCCAGCCGCTCCAGGTATTCCCTTCACCTAAAGGTACATTGGGCAAAGCCACAATTGAGATACCCAGTCCCAAAAAAGCATAGGAGGAATATATCCCGATCTTCATTCTTCGGAATCGATGGGGACTTTGGAACAGGTAGTGAATGCCTAGAATGACGAATGGCCAATACGCAGGAACTAACCAGTTCATTTTGACAAGACTACGGAAGCTAACAGCGGTAAAGAAGAGTATCGTTACCAGACCACTACTCACTAATAGTAATATTTTGTCCTCTATGCCTGAAAATATTTGGCGCCCGTATCTGATCACTGCAGCAATAACCAGAACAAAGAGATATGGAGTCAACATGAAGAATTGTGATCCAAGCAGCTCTCCGAAAAATCTGAACTCCCACTGTCCCATGCCTGAGGTCCGACGGGACCCTTGAAAGGCAAAAGATATCCAATCGTGTTGTGCATTCCATATGAGCACTGGTGAGAATACTAGAATAGCTAATAAAACGCCCAGATAAGGATGCGGAGTTGCCATCCATTTTCGATGACGGCTTGAGAATAGAACAAACATGAGCACTGAGGGTGCGATCATGATCCCGGAATACTTTCCTAACCACGCCAAACCCATGAAGAATCCTGCTAGATACCACCACTTGGCATCCTCAGTTTGAATCAGTTTCCACAAGCTGTAGAAGGTTGCAGTCCAGGCAAAGATCAGGGGTGTATCAGGCGTGATAACAAACCCATATAATTGGAAAGCTATACTGGCATTTAAAGCTAATAAGGTCCAGATAGTTTGGTTCTCATTACTGAACATTTCCTGTATCATCTTTGCCCAAATGATATTGAGACCAAGAAACCAGAGTACTGCAGCTATTTTTATCCCAAATATGGTTTGGCCGAAGATAGATGTTGTGAGCCATATGCTATAGCTTGCTAAAGGTGGGTGATCAAAATATGAAAGCGCAAGATCGCGGCTCCAACTCCAATAATAAGCCTCTTGCGGTGTGAGAGGCAAAATAAAGGCTAGCAGTGTTCTAAAGAGAGTAAACCCGAGTATTACTTTCCAAATTGAGTTTGAGATATTAAACACGTGTAGAGACTTTTAATCTCGGCCACTATTGTACTTCAGTCGTTCAACAGCAATGTTGCGATTCTGCTTCCCTTTATATACTTCTTGTGATACGATATCTTTGCGACCGGGATATCCGACTTTTGAGAGGGTGGTGACCTGGTCTTCATCTTCATCATTTGGACAAAAAGAGCAACTTGCATCCTCTCCATCCAAGTGGCTGGTAGCCGAGCAAGAACTATGAACTTTATTCTCACCTGTAATAATTAGAGCGAGGCTCATAATAAGGAAAGCACCACCGATAATACCAACTGTTAAAAGAAATGTCATGTCAGCCCTTTACTTCATATCCTTCATCGCTTAAGTATACACGAATACGTTCCCGATGTTCACCCTGAATTTCAATTTTCTCGTTTTTTGTCGTCCCGCCGGCACTTACCAGATTTTTAAGTGCTTTTGCCAGAGCTTTCATATCAGGGACGCCTTCCATATCGTACAAAATAGTGGTTGGCTTACCTTTGCGTTTTTCCATGCGCAGGCGAACAATTTTTTTGCCACTTCCCCTATTCCGACTGGGTGTATTATCGTCAGAGTTGAAACTCCAACCTGAACCACCACTTATCCGTTTTGATTGTTTAGCACTCATATGGTGATAATCTATTATTTATCTTTTGAAATGGAACAAATTCATATACGTCATCCCAGGTGGAATCGAGGGATTGGGTATTGTTTTGATCTTGGTGGTTGAGGCTCTCGAAACCTCCAGGTTGGCGTTGCCATTACCCGGGCATTTCGAGAACCTCAATGATCGGCACTCTAACTGTTCTTTACTGCGTCTTCTAATTCCTTCAACACAGCATCATTGAGGATACTGGCTAAACTGGGAGTCCCGATTTCCTGTAATTTATAGCTCACCCGAGTGGAGGGCTTTTCAATGTTGATCACTCTACGCAGATCGATGGGTGTTCCAATCACAACTGCATCACACTCAACACTGTTGATGGTCGTCTCGAGATCCTTCATCTGCTCATCACCGTATCCCATTGCGGGGAGAATCTGACCAATATCGGGGTATTTATCAAAGGTTTCAGCTAGTTTCCCAACGGTCCAGGGACGTGGATCAACCAGACTTTCAGCACCATATTTTTCTGCAGCAACCACACCGGCACCATACATCATCTCACCGTGAGTTAGCGTTGGTCCATCTTCAACGACTAATACATTCTTGCCATAGATCAAGTCTTCATCTTCAACAGAAACCGGTGAAGCGGCATCAACCACCAATGCATCTGGATTAACCATTCGAATATTTTCAC
Organism: uncultured Lentisphaeria bacterium; assembly: GCA_964578155.1. Lineage (GTDB taxonomy): Bacteria > Fidelibacterota > UBA8477 > UBA8477 > JABMPR01 > JABMPR01. The sequence continues at coordinate 14,435 of CAZOBQ010000032.1, read as the reverse complement.
GAATTTCCACAATATCATCCATATCTGCAGTATCAATTTTATTGATCACAATGACATCAGCCATGAGCAGATTGGTTTCGCCTGGGTAATATGTCAATTCATGACCAACACGATGGGGATCGACAACTGTAATCATGATATCCGGCATGTAGAAAGGCATATCATTGTTACCACCATCCCAGACTATGATGTCAGCCTCTGCCTCTGCTTCTCTCAGAATCGCTTCATAGTCAACACCAGCATAAACGATAGTATCATTCATGATATGTGGTTCATACTCTTCCATTTCCTCAATGGTACAATCGTGCTTTTTCAAGTCAGCTAGCTCAGCAAAACGTTGAACCTTCTGCTTTACCAAATCACCGTAAGGCATGGGGTGTCTAATGGCGACTACTTTTTTTCCTTTTGCGGTTAGATGATCACAGACTGCACGAGTGGTCTGACTCTTTCCACAACCAGTACGAGCGGCACATATGGCAATCACAGGTTTGGTTGACGGAATCATAGTGGATTTAGCACCCATGAGTCGAAAATCTGCACCGGCATAGTTGACCAAAGCTGCTTTAGACATGACATATTCGTAAGGAAGGTCACTGTAAGAGAACACTACCTCATCTATATCCAGATCATAGATCAAATCCTCTAATTCTTCCTCATCGTGGATGGGAATACCTTCAGGATAAAGACTTCCTGCAAGTTCTGAGGGGTATTTTCGTCCATCGATATCCGGAATTTGTGTTGCAGTAAATGCGACAACCTCATAGGCTTCATTTTCACGAAAATATACATTGAAATTATGAAAATCACGCCCGGCTGCACCCATGATCAATACTTTGATACGATCACTCATTACTTCTCCTTCATGTCATTATTTATTTTTATTTGATTTCTATTCATCGTGCTGAATACAAGCAAATTTCCAGCCAATTACAGGTCTCATTTATTAGGCACAAATCTAAACCTAATTAAACTTTTTTTGTTAGTGTCTTTCTGAAGGAGACCATCGACTGAAGAATCTCAGATTATTGTTTGGCTAAAGTTCGAGATCCTTCCCTTCGACTCCGCTCAGGGCAGGCTCACTCAGGAAGACAATATTCTAATTGAAGTGAGATAAATTAGTAATTATCCCGAGTACCTGGTACATTGGGATACAGTGGTCCTTGTTCTCTATAGGCAAAGTTGGCCAATTCCACATTGTCTTCGAGTTCGTCAATGATGGCATTCAACTCGGCATCCATTTCACTGAATTCCATGCGGCGGTATAGCCTTTGGCGATACTCTGATGCCCCGGGGAAACCTTTGAAATACCAGCTCAGATGCTTCTTAATATAATTTGTCCCGGCATAAGCTCCCATAAACTGGGTTTCCATATAGAGATGACGATGGCATAGTTTTACCCTGTCGATCAAGCGGATTGCGGCTGGTATCTTTCCAGTTGTCAGATACTCATTGATTTCGTTGAATATCCATGGGTTACCCAATGCCCGACGACCAATCATGACTGCATCACAACCGGTTTCATCCATCATGCGTTTTGCATCTTGAGCACTTTTAACATCCCCATTACCTATCAATGGGATGCTGATGGCTTGTCTGGTCTCAGCGATCAAACTCCAATCAGCTTCTCCTGTATAGAGTTGCTTTGTTGTCCTGGGATGAAGCGTAAGAGCTGCAATCCCTGCGTCTTCTAGGGCAGCTGCAGCCACAGGTGCTACGATACAGCCATTATTCCAGCCGGAGCGAATCTTGGCCGTTACGGGAATAGACACGGCCTCTACGACGGCTTGGGCAACTTCATCCATCAATGGTAGGTCTTTTAGGATGGCTGAACCACCACCCCTTTTGGTCACTTTTGGTACAGGGCAACCAAAATTTAGATCGATGATATCAGGTTTGACCATTTCTTCAATATATTTGGCACTCTGCGCAAGAACAGCCGGGCTTTCACCAAAAATCTGGACACCGATGGGTCGCTCAACCTCTTTGAATTTCATCATATCAAGCGTTTTCCGATTCTCACGGATAATCCCATTTGCACTAACAAATTCTGTATAGACTAAACCTGCTCCCTGTTCTTTACAGAGTACACGAAACGGATGGCCGGTAACACCAGCCATGGGAGCTAAAATAGCTTTGGATTTTATCTCTATATGTCCAATCTTCCACATCTCACTACATGTTATTCTGAAGATGTGCTTACAACAATGAGTTTTACATTCTACCGTCTTAATTCTCACTTCTTTTTTGTGTATTTATTCTTTGACACGGCTCTGTCCCCGTCTATATTTCCGCGCTTTAGAATGGGAGTTTTAAAATGGCAAAACGTTGCGATATATGTGGAAAAGGTCCAACAGTAGGAAACATTGTGAGTCACTCACACAAGAAAACACGCCGTCGTTGGTTACCTAACCTGCAACGAGTTCATGTCCTTCATGAAGGGCAAGCAACTCACTTGAAGGTTTGTACTAAGTGCATTAAGTCAGGTAAAATTACCAAAGTCGCTTAACCTTACCCACATCACTATGATTTATTAAAAAGTCCCGAGTTCGGGACTTTTTTTATTGTCAGAATTGTAGTCTAGTCTTTGCGAGGAGTAAGGCGACGCGGCGATCTCGAAAAGTGATATTCATACTAAGATTCGAGATTGATTCGCCTTGTTCGCAAAGACAATTCGAGTTTCTATCTAATCAGAAAATTGCCCTTTGGCATATCTGAAAGTCGATTACCTTTTTTCCATGTCTAATAACTACGACTACATCATAATTGGATCAGGCTTCGGTGGATCGGTATCTGCACTTCGACTGGCTGAAAAAGGATATAAGGTTCTACTCATTGAAAAAGGCAAACGCTATCGCCCTCAAGATTATGCCAAAACCAATTGGAATTTTCGCAAATACTTTTGGCTGCCTCAGCTAAAACTCTACGGTATTCAATGTCTGACCCTGTTAAAACATGTATTTATCTTACATGGTACCGGTGTAGGTGGCGGAAGCCTGGTATATGCGAATAATCTTTTAGTCCCTTCAGATGAAGTTTTTGAAAAACCCGAGTGGGGCGAAGGGAATTGGAAAAAGAAACTCGCACCGCATTACGAAACGGCAAGACGAATGCTGGGTGCTACTCCCTCCCCAACACTCTCCCCAACCGACAAGATGCTTGCTGAAGTGGGTATTGAACTTACTGGGCAAGATACATTTCATATTAATGATGTTGGTATTTTTTACGCGCCTACTGATGAACCCGTACCCGACCCATATTTTGATGGGCAAGGACCTGAGCGAACAGGATGCACACTGTGTGGCGCCTGCATGGTGGGTTGTCGAGACGATGGCAAAAACACTCTGGATAAGAATTATCTTTATCTGGCGGAAAAATTAGGTGTGGAAATCATGCCCGAGATGGAAGTCACTCAAATTACCCCACAGACTTCAGGCTACCAGATCGTGGCACGTAAAAGTACGGGATTTAGACATCCTTCTCAGACTTTCTCAACCAAGGGTCTCATCCTTTCTGGTGGTGTGATGGGCACGGTCAAATTACTGTTAAAAGAAAAGGGCAACGGGAATCTACGGTCACTATCACCTAAGTTGGGAGATTTGATCCGAACCAATTCTGAAGCACTGATTGGAGTCAAGACAAAGGATAAAACAGCAAATTATTCAAAAGAGATCGCGATTACATCAGGAATTTACCCTGATAAGGATACCCATATTGAGGTTGTTCGCTATCCTAAGGGTTCTGATGCCATGGCTCTCCTAACCACCCTACTTGTTGGTGGAGGTGGTTGGCTACCTCGCCCCCTACGTTTTCTTTTTACCATTATCCGTCACCCGCTCAGGTTTCTGGAAGCCCTAAATCCCTTTCAATGGGCACATCGCACCGCTATCCTACTCGTGATGCAAACGGTGGAGAACTACATGAAATTTGACTATAAACCGCGTTGGTGGCGTCTCGGTCTGAGTAGCATGAATTCAAAAAGAGCTCCCGGTGTGGACATGGTGCCGACTTTTATTCCTGTTGCCAACAAAGTGGCTCAGCTTCTGGCTAAAAAGATGAACGGAAGAGCTTATAGCGTACTTCCTGAGGTATTATTTGATGTTTCATCCACGGCGCATATCCTCGGGGGTTGTGTCATGGGTGAGACGGAACAAAACGGAGTTTGTAGCTTTAAAGGCGAAGTGCACGGCTATAAAAACATGTATGTTGTTGATGGTTCGGTGATCCCGGCAAATCTTGGTGTGAATCCAAGTTTATCAATCACAGCCGTTGCTGAATATATCCTTTCAAATATCCCTGAACGTGTTAATTCATCTCACTATAAAACAATTAGCTTATAATAATATGAGCATCAGAAAAATATTGATTAGTCTTTGCGAGGACTCCGCATTATGCGGGGACGAAGCAATCTCAAACTCTGTATTCCATTGGAACTCGAGATCGCTTCATTCACCGGTTCCTGAGCCTGTCGAAGGGTTCCTTCGCGAAGACGATTTAAAATTACTATGACTGATACTCAGAAGATAACCACTCAGTATGCTCTGGAATGTTTTGACCTTTCCAAACGATTTAAGACAATCCAAGCTCTGGAGAATGTCTCACTACAAGTTCCTGTAGGAAGCATCTTTGGCTTCCTGGGTCCGAATGGAGCTGGAAAATCAACACTCATCCGGGTGATTGCCGGTCTAATAAAATCAGATGCTGGTCATTTTAATATTTTTGGTCGCTCAAGTCGGACAGGATATAAAGTTCGACAAGATATGAGCACACTTGTAGATCGAGCAGATTTCTACAAGAATCTGAGTGCCTTCCAGAACATGAAGATATTGGGTCGTTTAACAGGTCATGAGCAAGATGACCGCATCAATGGCTTACTGGACCAGCTGGGTCTTTATGATAGGCGTGGAGATAAAGTAAAAACGTACTCTCAGGGCATGAAACAGCGATTGGGACTAGCCCAGGCTCTGTTACCTGATCCCAAACTTCTTATTTTGGATGAGCCCACAACCGGTTTAGACCCAAAAGGTATGCATGAGATACGTGATTTTATCGTGAAGATCGCTGAGGAGCAAAATGTTACGATTTTCCTTTCCTCCCATTTACTCCACGAGGTTGAACTGATCTGCTCTGATATCGCTCTCATATTTAATGGCAAACTGGCAGCCCAGGGATCCATAAAGACCATCTTCAATGAGATGGAAGCAGTTAGTGTCGAATTGGAAGCGAGCAACACTGAGCAAGCGCTGGCATTTCTAAGTAAATCAGATTTGTGTTCAGAGATCCATCCCCTATCAAACGCCATTGGTTTCAAAATAGATTACAATCAAATCCCTGATTTAATCCGTGATATGTCTTCGAATGGGATAGATATATTTTCTATTTCTCAACGTAACCGTTTGGAGAATTTTTTCCTCTCACTTATGGATGAAACATGATACTGCTTAGACTCACCCAAAATGAACTGATGAAGATCTTTTCCCTGATTCGATCCTATATTGGGTTTATTTTCTTCACCATCCTCATTCCACTGATCCTCTGGGGATATGGCCTGGGAACGACTCATATCCAGGGGCAGATCGAAAACGCCGTCTCAGAAATGTTTTTTATTGAGGGTTCACCAACCAATGGATTCACTGCAGCATATTTCATTATGAATTTATTTTGGTTCCACATCCCGTTCCTAATTGCCCTCGTTGGTGGAGATATCTTTGCTGGAGAGCAAGCCAATGGAACCTTCAGAGTTTATGCTACTAGGCCAATCTCCCGTCTAAATATCTTTTTATCTAAAACCTTGGCAACCATGATCTATACTCTGATCTTTGTACTCTACTTTGGACTATTAACCTTGGGACTCGGTCTGATCTGGCATGGTGGTGGTGATATGCTGGTATTCCATAAAGGGGTGTTAATATTGGAGGGTGGTGATGCCATGCGACGATTCATTGTAGCCTATGGGTTCTCATTCATGAACATGGCATTGATCAGTGCCATTGCTATTTTCTTTTCAACCATGGTGAGAAACGCTATCGGACCCGTTATTGGAACCATGGCTGTCATTATATTTTCATTGATGATATCTACTGTTCCTCTGGAGGTATTCAAAAGTATTCAGCCCTATATGTTCACCACCTACTTCACTAATTGGGAAAAAGTATTCTACGATCCTATTCCGTGGGGTGAGCTATTTAGAGGAGTGAGTTATATTCTTTCCAACATGCTTTTCTTCCTAGGTTTTGCATACATAATTTTCCGTAGAAAGGACATCCTTTCGTGAAATATTTCAAAAATACACTCATCATATTTATCCTCGCTGGCTTAAGCTTGGGTCTGCATGGTCAAACCATGCCCTCCCAGGATCAGATTCATGCACTCCTGGTAAAAAACTGGGAGCAAATTGAAGATTATGAAGTCGATATTAAATTAGCCCTCAATATTCCCGGTTTCAGGATGCCCTCTCGTAAAATTCACTATTTATATAAGGCTCCCGACAAAAGTAAAGTTGAGGTCAAAGGATTTGCAATTGTCCCGAAACAAGGTATCCAACCTTTCTTCACCTTTCTGAAAGATTCCATAAACCTTACCGTGGCGTCTGATACTACGATTAATGGGAAACCTGTTTTTGAGCTTGTATTGAACGATACGTTTATGAATGAAGAAGGTCAAATAAGTCTTTATGTTGACCAGGAAAACGGCAACATTTATGAAGCTTGGGTCATTCACAATGATATGAAATTCTTTGAATTAACATCGAAATATGTTTCTGTCGATGGAATTTCCCTTCCAAGTTCCACGGATATTCTGATGAAATTCCCACCTGATTTCAAAAACATCCAACGCCTTGGCCAAAAATGGAACGACATGCAGGAGTTTGAGGCAAATATGACAGATGAATGGTTGGAAGGATCCATCGGTATCAAGTTTACGAATTATAAGGTAAATCAAGGTATTCCAGATTATCGTTTCGAAGATGATGCAGAAGAGCATATTCAGGACTAATCTTAGCTGTAACTATTCCTTTTACGCAATATCTATTTAAGCTAGATACAAAGACCACTAATTCTCACGAATGTACACGAAGTAAACAACTGCAGTAAGGCATAATCATTATCATTAATGTTCGTTTGATCAGTTGTGAGAGAAGAATACTCTAACCTTCTTTCTGCGTCTTTGCGGCCTCTGCGAGATGCTAATAGGAGTTGATTTAATAACAGTGATTGTGGTTTGATTTGGGTTGAGTTTCGAACGATCCCAAATACATTACTTTGCTTTAATATTTGAAGGAGAAAATATTGCGGAAAGCAGTGGTTGCACTTGGTGGAAATGCACTATCACCATCTAACAAAGTTGATTCAATCAAGAATCAGTTCAAGCAAACAAGACAAAGTCTTGATGCTGTTATTGATCTACTCAAACAAGACATAATTCCCGTGATAACACATGGGAATGGACCACAGGTAGGAAATGCTGCATTAAGAACCGAGGAATCAGCTGATTCCCTCCCCTATTTACCGCTGGGAATTAATGTCGCCGATACTGAAGGCGGTATGGGATATATGATTGAGCAATCTATGATCAATCGTCTGCGGGAAGAGGGAATCCAACGTCACGTTGTTACCCTTATTTCCCAAGTTCGAGTACGGGAAGATGATCCATCTATAAATAATCCCACAAAGTATATCGGAACGGCAATGCCTGAGACAGAAGCCAAGGAAAAAGCGAAGCAGTTTGGATGGCATATCAAGCCTGTGGGTGATGGACTCTGGCGGCGCGTTGTTCCTTCTCCTGAACCCAGGGATATCATAAATGCCAGTGTTATCAGTCAACTTATTGAGTTGGGCCACATTGTCATCGCCGTCGGTGGTGGCGGAGTTCCTGCATTTAGAGATATTGATGGCAACCTAGAAGGCTTAGATGCAGTTATCGATAAAGATAAAGCCTCTGCCCTGTTGGGAAATCAGATTGGTGCAGATTTTCTCTATATTTTCACTGATGTCGAAAAAGTGTCTTTGAACTATGGCAAAGAGAACGAACAACAGCTCTCTAATCTGACCTTATCCCAAGCTAAACAGTATTTCGATGAAGGGCATTTTCCCGAAGGAAATATGGGACCCAAGATTGAAGCTAGTATCAGTTTTCTTGAGAATGGCGGTAAGCGCGTTATTATTACAAGTATTGATAGTATTAAAAAGGATGCCAGTGGTTCCAATGGCACTATAATAACAAAAGATTAGATATTTTATGCTCAGCACTGAAAGCTGAGCTGTTAATAAACAATGAGGAAGTAGTACATGAATATTCATGAGTATCAGGCGAAAGAGATTTTTCGGAAATACAATGTCCCTGTTCCTAACGGAGGCGTTGCTTTTTCTGCTGAGGAAGCCTTGGATGTGGCCAAATCTCTTGACTCCAACATCTTTGTGGTCAAAGCTCAGATTCATGCCGGGGGTCGCGGTAAAGCTGGCGGTGTAAAAATCGCCAAAAACTTGGATGAAGTCTCACTTTACGCCAATGAGATTCTCGGTAAAACCCTGGTCACACATCAAACAGGACCTGCAGGTAAAACAGTAGGGCGTCTTTTGATCGAAGAAGGAATCGACATTGCACGCGAGTTGTATATGGGCATTGTCCTTGATCGCCAAACCGGTAAATTCGTTTTTATGGTTTCTGAAGAAGGTGGCATGGAGATTGAAAAGGTTGCCAGTGAAACACCTGAGAAGATTATCAAAGAGTGGATCGAACCAGGCATTGGCTTGCAAAGTTTTCAGGCTCGTAAATTAGCCTATGCTTTAGGCTTAGAAGGTGTTCAGGTCAAGCAGGGTTTAAAATTTATGTTTGCTTTGTGGAATGCATTTACAGCCTCAGATGTATCCTTAGTAGAGATCAATCCATTGGTAGTTACCGGTAGTGGTGATGTCATGGCTCTTGATGCAAAAATGAATTTCGATGATAATGCGCTCTTTCGTCACCAGGATATTCTTGACTATCGCGATCTCAGCGAGGAAGAGCCTTCCGAGGTCGAAGCATCTAGCTTTAACCTCAACTACATCAAATTAGACGGCAATGTAGGCTGTATGGTCAATGGTGCCGGTCTGGCAATGGGTACCATGGATATTATCAAACTCTACGGTGGTGAACCGGCAAACTTTTTAGATGTTGGTGGGGTTGCCAACCCTGATACTGTTGCCAACGGATTTCGGATCATCATGACAGATGAGAATGTTAAAGCAGTCCTCATCAATATTTTTGGTGGAATTGTACGTTGTGACAGAGTTGCAATGGGAATTATTCTAGCTCTGGAGCAGGTCAAAGTCAATGTACCTCTTGTAGTAAGATTAGCAGGAACCAATGCCAAGGAAGGCGCTGAGATTTTGGCCAATTCTGATATCGATTTTATTGTGGCTACCAGTTTAGCCGAAGCTGCAGAAAAAGTAACTGCGGCAATTAAGGAGTAGCACATGATTCTAATCAATAATGAGACTAAGCTTGTCGTTCAAGGTATCACCGGCAGTGAAGGATCCTTTCACACCGCTCAGATGCTGGAATATGGTACAAAGGTCGTTGCAGGCGTTACACCTGGTAAAGGTGGTCAAACTACTGAAACCGGAGTTCCAATTTTTAACACGGTTAAAGAAGCAAAAGATATTGCCAGCGCTAATAGCTCAGTGATCTTTGTTCCCCCACCTTTTGCTGCCGATGCCATTATGGAAGCGGTTGACGCTGAATTGGATCTGGTAATTTGTATTACTGAGGGTATTCCCACAGCTGATATGGTGAAAGTCTACGATTACATGGATGGCAAAAAGACTCGCCTGGTTGGGCCAAATTGTCCCGGTGTTATTTCACCTGGAGCTGGTAAAGTAGGCATCATGCCTGGCTTTATTCATAATGAAGGTAGGGTTGGTGTTATTTCACGCAGTGGAACTTTAACCTATGAAGCAGTTCACCAACTAAGTGCTCTAGGTATTGGTCAATCGACCTGTATCGGTATTGGTGGAGACCCGATCATAGGCTCAAATTATATCGATCTACTCACACTTTTCAATGAAGATGAAGGAACCGATGCTGTGGTCATGATTGGTGAGATCGGTGGAACTGCTGAAGAAGAAGCAGCTGAATGGGCAAAAGAAAACTTTAGCAAGCCCATCGTAGCATTCATTGCCGGAACAACAGCGCCTCCTGGACGTCGTATGGGTCATGCAGGTGCAATTATCTCCGGCGGAAAAGGAACTGCCAGCGATAAAATTGCAGCGTTAAAGGCTGCCGGTATTGCCGTAACTGAGAGTCCTGCCGGTATTGGTGAGCTCATGAAAGAAGTACTTAATAAATAGAAGACAGAAGGAGTAAGATAAATTGGGTAGTAAAACATTTGCAATGGTCAAACCGGATGCAGTTGGGTCTGGAAAACTTGGAAAAGTTATTGATGCAACACTAGGCGCCGGTTTCAAAATTAGAGCGGGAAGACTAACTCTGATCACAAGAGCACAGGCAGAAGAATTCTACGGTGTTCATAAGGAACGTCCATTTTATGGCGAACTGGTTGACTTTATGTCATCAGGACCAACTTTTGTCATGGCATTAGAGAAAGCAGACGCAGTTCAGTCATGGCGAGACACAATTGGGGCAACAGACCCTGCTGAAGCTGCTGAAGGTACAATCAGGAAGCTTTATGCCGAAAATAAAGGCAGGAATGCCGTTCATGGCTCAGACTCTGACGAAAATGCTGAGAAAGAGATTGCATTCTTCTTCAGTGAAGCTGAAATTATCGCCTCTAATCTGTAATAACTAGTCTGTATCAGGAGGCAGAGATGATCAAACACGTTCATTTACATCGCATTGCTGGAGTTTTACTCATATTAGTCGTGTTAAGTGGCTGTAGTATGTGGGACTCATGGTTTGGGCGTGAAGAGATTTATGTGGGTGAATACATCACGCTGACAGCTGAGGAAGCCATTGAAGACCAGGGAACTCTCTGGATCTTTTCTCAACTCCCTGACAGCAGTCAACTGAGTGGTTTTTTGCCTTCTGATACAGCTAAACAAATATCATTTATCCCCGATGTCCCGGGAGAATACGATATTGTCCTACAGCTTTCAGTCGAGGATGAGATCGAGGAATCCTCCTACAAATACTCGGCTATAACCATTGAGGATACCACCCTGCTTAACAGTGAAATACCTTCACACCTGGTTGAGGTTGGCTATAATGGCGACACCACAGTATCTGACACGCCTGCAGTTACGACATTGACCGACGAGGGTGATCAACGGAGATATCTTGCAAAAATTATAAAACCAGGCCGACCTAAGGCCCCAGCAAAACGTCGTTCAACAACAATCAAAAAGAAAAGAACGGCCGCTAAACTGAGTCGTGGCAACTTGATTCCCAAGGCAGCAAAAACATTCACTATCCAGGTCTCTTCCTGGCCATCCCTTGAAGAAGCCCAGGTTGCTTCAAAGGAGCTTTTGGACACCTATGGAATTGATAGTTATATCCAACGTGCCTTTTTTAAGGATAAAGATGAAATCTATTATCGTCTGCGGGTTGGAAATTTTCAGGAACAGGACGCAGCTACAGCCTACGCCAAAGAAATACAGAAGCAGACCAATCTTCCCGTTTGGGTGGATCATGTTCGTAAGGAAATGTAGCATACTCTTTTTGTATTAACTCAACTTTTCGGAGACTCTTTTATGCTTGAAACAAAGTTAAATTTTAATTTCAAGGATCTGTTCAATGCGCCTAGACTAGCTTTGGGTAGAAGAATGCTGGTCATGTTGGAAGCCCTGTTTGGTGCTTACCTGGCTTACCTCAGTATGACCTATGTCGCTCTCTTAGTAGAAGGGCATTCTTTTGGAAGTATCTGGAATGATTTTCACTTAATGCCAGGTTCTGTGCTTTGTCTCGCCAGCAGTACGGTTGGACACATATTCGTCTCCCTCTCCTACGTCTTTGCCATCATAATCATCTGGCTTGGCGCAACAGCAGTAGCCAAGATCACTATCAAGGAATACAAAGGAAATTTATTCTACTCATCACGTGATGGATGGAACTGGGCTTTGAAGAACTGGTTCCCTGTCTTTTTTGGTCCCATCTCTATTGCTATTACCATCGGTTTCTTCGTCATCCTGGCTGCAATGTTCGGTTGGCTGGCACAATGGCCAGTCCTTGACATTCTATTCTATGGTCTACTCTTTGTCTTATTTTTCCCTACAGCACTCTTTCTAGTCTTTTCTATTCTGGCATTAATTACCGGACTATTTATGTCCCCAAGCATTGTGGCCTGTGCTGAAGAGGACACCATGGGATCCATGTTTGGTTCCTATACCCTACTTTGGAATCAGCCGGCACGATTGATTACCTACACTCTGATTATTGGTCTTTTGGCCTTTATCGGATACCACATTTTCTATGTTTTCATCCTTTCTGCATTCAAGTTACTTGATATGGTATTCGGTCATGAAGCTATCATGGGTGATTCATACCTTGCTGTAAAACAGGTGGGTCTTGATCTATTCGGTAACTTTAATTTCTTGCCTTTTTACTATGAACTTCCCAGCTGTCTTAGTGCTGCATGCGCACCTTCTGGCGGTTGCGGTGGTTGTGCATCCGCTCCTGTGATCTCTCCAACCATCACTCAAGCGATTACTGGTGTCATTGTTGGTTTTCTATCTTTATTGGCCTATTTGGCCGTACCTGCATATGCCTTATCGACACTGGCTACCGGTTTTGCCACCTCATTTGTTGTGCTCACCAAGCACAAAGACAATCAGGATTTGATTCAGCGTAAAGATGCTGATGAACGTGCCGAGGAAGAGGCAGCCGAGGCGGAAGAGAATGCTGAGAATTCAGATTCTGAAGTAAAGACCGAGGATAAGGAATAGTTTTTTAGCTCTCAAGAATTTTAATAAAAAAGGCTGAGAATTTCTCAGCCTTTTTTATTATACCATTTTCATCTAAAGCATAAGCATTAGCACGTCAGCCTGCGGAAGCGGAGGCAAGAGCTAGATCTTCCACCGCCTTGAATACCCGGAGCAGGTTGCCACTCCATATCTTTTCGATATCTGTTTTCGAATATCCACGTTTCAGCAATTCATAGGTGATGGCAGGCATTTCACTGACATCGAAACAATCAAGCAGCGCACCGCCACCATCGAAATCGCTGCCAATGCCCACATGATCTATACCCGCGATACTAACAATATGGTCGATATGATCTACCGCCTTTGCGACCGTGGTGAGCTCTAACGGATAATCCCGATTCAGCTGTTTACGCTCAGCACGATAAACCTGTTTCTCAGCTCCTGAAAGTGTCGTTAGCTTACCCCACTTATTGCTGAGGGCAGTCCGAGCAGAATCACGAGTTGGGTTTTCAGCAGGGGTCTCAACATATTCACTGAGGAGACACATCTGGACCACGCCGCCTCCTTCAGCAATTCCTTTGATGAGATCATCGGTCAGATTCCTGGGATGGTCACAAAGTGCTTTCACACATGAGTGTGAGGCGATGACCGGAGCATGGGATGTTTCCAGTACATCAATCACTGCAGCATCACTGATATGGGATACATCCACCATCATACCCAGCTTATTCATCCGTTGTACGACCTCAAACCCAAAGGGGCTTAAACCACCAAATTCGGTCGTGTCTGTGGAGGAATCACAGATCTCGTTGTTCTTGGTATGACAAAGGGTCATGTAGCGTATACCTTTTCCATAGAAGAGATCGAGATTATCTAGATCTGTGCCAATGGGGAAACCATTCTCCATTCCCAGATAGATCGCATGCAGACCTGCTTGTTGCAGTTTGGCTGCTGCTGCTGATTCAGTTACCAGGCGTACTCGATCAGGATATTTGGCAAGATTTTTCTCGATTGTTTCAATGATCGCCAGGGCTTTACCCTTGATAGCGGCATGGGCTGAATCGGTGCGTACCCCCTGGGGTGTCCACACAGCAAAGAAGGCAGCATCCAGACCACCCTCATCCATACGCGGTAGATCCAGTTTACTTTTGTAATTGTAGGGATCGTAACGCTTCCCCAGATCGATTGACTCCCGTTTTATGGGTAGAGGTGTATCTACGTGTGTATCAATAGTCAGCAGGGATTGGTGGAAGGCATAGGCGTCAAATTCTTTCATGGGGCTTGTCTCTTGGCTTGTGGTGCAACTCGATATTCCGAGCAACAGGGTCAAACAGCAGGTGGAAATTTTTAGATATTTAGGCATGGGGAGCATCCTTAGATTTCTTTGTGAAGCTTAAAATAGCCTGATAGCACCTAAAACTAAATCGCGAAGCCCCTTTTCGTTATTAAACCCGACTGGGATATTTAAATTCAATCAAACCAAAAACTGCTAACGTCCTGAGTTTGAGCTCCTTCCTGAAACAGACTCGCTTTGTTCGAATATTGTATCCATCCACTTCATTTTCGTTTGGTACCCCCCCC
>CAZOBQ010000031.1:0-19448 GCA_964578155.1 uncultured Lentisphaeria bacterium | reverse complement strand
GACGGGCATTGAAATATTTATCGGAAAGGAACCCGGAAAAAATGGCTCCAGCCAGGCCCACCATCGTGTTCACACCAATGAGAAATCCTGCCTCAGTCACAGTATAATTCTTTGCAGTCTGCAGATAAAATGGACCCCAACTGTGTATGGCATACCGGGTGACGTACATGAGTGCTGCGCTTAGTCCGAGTGTCCAGACAATTGGGCTCTTCAATACCTGGAGCTGAAGTGCTCCCGTTGATTTACTTGACGGCTTGCCGGCACTATCATCGTTACGATACTCGTTTACAGGAGGTAAGCCATAGGTTTGCGGGCGATCTGCCAGGGTCTTAAAAAGGATGAAGGCGACTACCACACATACTAATCCTGGACCAAGAAAACCAAAGCGCCAACCTAAGCTGGCAACGAGAACAGACGTACCAATGAAGGTCAAGCCTTCTCCAATATTGTGAGCACCCGCCCAGATTCCATAACGAGTGCCTCTTTCGTTATTACTGAACCACTGACAGAGTGAGACCACACTTGGTGCTGATCCAATGGATTGGAACCATCCATTTAATCCCCAAAGTGCTAAAAATATCCAGAAACCATTGGTTAGCCCAAAGAGTAGATTGGCAACAGCAGAAAGTAACAACGCCATTGACATGAATCTTCTGATATTGGCCCGGTCAGCCAGGAATCCGTTGGTGAATTTCCCTATTGCGTACACATAAAAGAGGGCCGCGCCTATAAACCCGAGCTGTTCAACGCTGAGTATGCCATCATCCACCATATGCTTTTTTGCTACAGAGAGGCTCAAGCGACAGGTATAAAAGAACCCATAACCAAAGATCAGCGAGAGATAGACACTCCAGCGTTTATGTTCATACAACCGCTTTATTATACCGACATCTGTCAGAGGAGTCGCATAAGGACCAGATTTGAAGTAACTAATTAATTTATTGAACATGTTCGCTCCTAAAATAGCGCTTAGTAAAGACGTCGATTCACGATATTGCTATAGATGGAACCGAAAGTATATGAGATCCCAAAATTGGTTGAGATATCGTAGGTCGTGGCTAATTGTTTCCTTCGGAGTAGAATTTCATCCAAAGTCGCATCACCCCTGGCCAGGTTTATTTGATCGTGAATAGATTCGGCATCGAAGCGTAGAACTAACTCTAATCCCTTGGCGATTCGATATGAGGTTTTAAAATCGAACTCAATGTTGTTGAGTCCAAAATCTTTGAAATAGTGGGAACCGCCCAGCCCAAACTCTAGATCACCCCAGGGCCTGATCAGTCTTAGTCCCAGTTTAACATGCTCAAAAGCCAAAGATTCGGAGATCTGGTCATAGATTGTGGTATCATTATAATTGAACAAGCGAAAACCTGTGGTGTAGGCTATAGTGAACATGCGTTCATCACTCTCACTCCAGGGCCAAATATTGTATTCAACTAAAGGGGTGAGGCTATAACCAAGATCAATATTACTATAGCTGGAGGACTCAAGCGAGAAAGCAATTCCCAGCGACAAATGCTTACCCATGGTTTTAGCATAATCACCATGAAGTCGCAAGGAGCTGAGCGTGCTTTCTATCTCCTCGTCATCTTGGAACGATTCGACTTCCAATTCATGGTGGAGATGGGCTCTTGCTTTCCAGTCAACAACAACCTTTTCGGCTTTTATTGAATTATTAGCTTCTAATTTTCGGTTGCTTTCTTCCGCATCAATTTCACCTGTTGATTCGATGGAAAATACCCAGGCGTTCCAGGGATCCTCAGTAGCACCTTTATCCGTTAAATCAAACTCGGTTTCAAGCTCAATATCAATATCCCTTAGAGGGGTAACCTGGGAGACGAATGGTGCCAATCCCATCTGAATTATTTTAAGCAGATCATTGCGGATTCGAGAGGATGCAAACGCTTTTGCTGCCTGGTAACTTAGGTTTATCTCCTGACCCTCAAAATCCTCTCGTCCAATGAAGTCAAGTTTATACAACCTACCTCTGCTACCGGTATTTTCGCTAGTGATGTGGAGATGAACCTGAGACATATTTGGATCACGGACGTGATTTACAAATAGTATTTCGTTACGCCAATAATCAATATCGCAATTGTCACAATCGATGAAAATTCGTAAGACTTTGTGCTGGCTATTGGTTTCAACAGAATCAGCTGAAACCGATGCTTGGGCTCCTGATATAAAACCGCTCACTAGAAGCATAGGGATTATGAATTTTATGTTAACGTGCATCGAAAATCCTACATGTTTACTTAACTGAGAGTCGCCAATAAGCCGGAAATTATCAACTGGGCTTAACAATAAAATAACTTGCCCAAAGATCAGGGGGTTCTCCATCACCACCTTCGTGATAAACCTGTATCATATTTGGACCAACTTCTTCGACATAGCTCGTTGCACCGGAATCGCCAAATTGAAAAGCACCTGTCCAGCTATGGCCATTATCATCGGAGAAAATAAGCCAATTACCAGGTCGATTATATGTACATACGATGATACCATTGCTCATAGTCAACAGATTGGGACTGATACCCCGATCTGCAACCTGCTTAGGTACTGACCAGCTTCTACCCTCATCTTTGGAAATTGAACAGTATAGGGGCGTTGGAAAATGCGGTGCAGTCAGCTCAATATTTCTACCCCCGGAGCGCATGATACAAACAAGGTCACCGTTTGCAGCCTGAACTAAATCCGATTCACGAAACCCCTCCATCGTGACGGCTGGGACTACTGCCAGCTTCGAGTGACGATTAGCTGGAATACTTTTGTCAAGCATGTCATGATCATCAGGGATACCACGGCCCAGCATTTTGTTATAAGCGATATGCACAGGTTCTCCCCATGTTTGGCCTCCATCGTAGGAGCGAACGAGAATCGTACGATATTTACGCTGTCCTAACTCTGGTGGATATCCTGCGCATAACTCTGTATCGCCATTATAATTCCCATACATGGTCGCCAACAAATCACCATTACTTAATTTTAGTGATCCGTGATGGAACATGAATCCGTTCCGCCGTGAGCCACTTCCGGTTACAGTGAAGGAGGCGCTAGGTATATCGACGATGATGCCTTCGGAGACTACAGTATTCCAGTTGTCGGTGGACCGCAATAATGACCCATCAAACTTTCCGTCGGATCGAAGATAAGTATTAAAATCGAAGGCGATAGTCTCCCCATTACCCAAATCCAGAACGTTTTTCCCGATTTTAGTTTCGGGACCAGGTTGCCAACTCTTACCATTGTCTGTTGACCACATTGAATTCTTGCGGGTACCAAGGGCGATACGGCCATCCCTAAACCTGTAGGCCACAGCCGTTTTTACCTCATCAACCTGAGGAATAATTACTGATTCCCCTGCAACAACTGTGATACCCTTAATATCTGGCACCATGATTTTACTGTTGTTAGCAGTTGTGACTACAGCGGGTATTGAACAACTGAATAAAAGTAGTACGGGGATAGCGCTTTGTATGAGTAGTATTAATTTGTTCATTGACATCCTGTTGACAGGTCAATTACCAGCCAATTTTACTGAGGTTTAACTGTAAAAAAGCTAGCCTGAAGATGGCGAGATCCACTTTCTCCAACCTCGTGGTATACCTGGATCAGGTTTTTGCCCACTTCTTCTATGTAGTTGTAAGCACCCGTGTCTCCAAATTGGAAAGCGCCTTTCCAGCTCTGCCCATTATCATCAGAGAAAATGAGCCAGTTACCGGGACGACTATAGGTGCACACAATTATACCATTGCTCATAGTCACCAGATTGGGATTCACACCTCGATCAGCAATTTGTTGGGGCAAGGACCAGGTTTTCCCCTGATCCTTTGATATGGAGCAATACAGTGGTGTTGGAAATAGCGGTGCTTCCGGTACGCCGTTACGTCCACCAGAACGCATTATGCAAATAATGTCGCCGTTTGGTGCTTCAATGATATCCGATTCTCGAAAACCTTCTTGTGTGATCGCAGGGACAGTTGATGTAACTGAATGGCGATTTTCAGGAATGCTCAAGCCCAACATATCATGATCATCGGGAATACCGCGGCCAAGCATTTTATTGTATGCGACGTGTACATGTTCGTCCCAGGTTCGTCCATTATCCTTTGATCGGATAACAATGGTTCTGTATTTGCGTTGACCCAACTCAGGTGGGTATCCCAGACATAGCTCCGTATCACCATCATAGTTGCCATACATAGACGCCAGCAAATCACCATTACTAAGTTGAATAATACCGTGATGAAAGAGGAAACCGTCTACTCGGCCACCACTGCCAGTAACGGTAAATGACGCGTTGGGGATCTCTAAAATGGTTTCTTCTTTGCTAAAAGTTGACCAATTATCAGTAGAACGCAAGAGATGCCCCACAAATTTACCATCAGCACGACGCCTGGTATTGCGGGATATGGCGATGGCTTCCCCACCCCCCAAATCAAGAACCACCTTCTGAAGATGTGTTTCTTCACCAGACTTCCAGGTCTTGCCATTGTCAGTGGACCACATTGAAGTGGCACTATTACCTACTGCGATACGACCATCTCTAAACCTGTAAGCCATAGCTGTATGTGCAGGCTCAGCGGTAGGTATTATTTTTGATTTACCGGCAATGACTTTAATGCCAGGGATTTCCGGGATGGTAATTTTTCGACCCTTCGCTTCAGCTGATAGTGTAAAGGCAAATAGGACGAATACCATGGTTGCTACTGTGATATACTTTTTACTGTGCATAATTATGCTCCTAGCTTACACGCAAGCGGTCATACCGCCATCAACGTACAATAATTGTCCATTGACATAACTTGATGCATCAGATGATAAGAAAATCAATGCACCCACTAATTCTTCCGGATTTCCCCACCGATTCGAGGGGGTTCGGTTGCATAACCAGGCATCGAACTCCTTGTCTTCGTAAAGTGATTTGGTCATGGCGGTCTTGAAATAGCCCGGTGCGATCCCGTTGATCTGGATATTGTGTCGTGCCCAATCAGTTGCCATACCCTTGGTTAAATTCCGTACACCGCCCTTAGAGGCTGTGTATGGAGCAATTGAAGGCCTGGCCAATTCGCTCTGGATGGAGCAGATATTAATGATTTTGCCAGCATTGGCTTCAATCATCGACTTGACCAGGACCTTAGATACTACAAAAACACCTTTCAGGTTCACATTCATCATCAGATCCCACTTGGCAGTATCAAAATCTTCCAACATACCACGAATCTGAATACCGGCATTGTTTACCAGGATATCAATTTTCTCAACCGAACCCTTTAGACTATCGATACCAGCACGAACCTGTTCCTCGTTACTCACATCAAATGCAGCACCGAAAACCTCATAGCCTTCACTGCTTAACTGTTTTACCGCTGCATCCAGTCTTAGGGGATCAACATCGTTTAAAATTATGCGACACCCGGCTTTCGCCAGTCCTGTGGCCAGAGTGTAGCCCAGGCCCTGCCCAGAACCGGTGATGAGGGCCGTTTTACCTGATATATCGAAAAGACTATTCATAATTTTTCCTATTTTAGTTCCACAACGCGTGTGGCCTTTGTGATAATGTTTTCAATGGTCAATCCACATAGTTCCAGGAGCTCATCATACTGACCTGATCCAGCAAATCGATCTTCGATTGCCACACAATCCACAGGGACAGGATGATGTGCAGAAAGCACTTCTGAGACGGCAGAAAAGAGTCCGCCATACCTGGAATGCTCTTCCACTGTTACCACAGCGCCTGTCTTTCGCGCCGATTCAATGACCAATTCGTTATCAAAGGGTTTCAATGTGTGTATCTCCAGTACTTCAGCATCAATACCGCTTTTCTCCAGGAGTTTTGCCGCATCCATGGCGCGATTAAGCATCATACCCATGGAGACGATGGTCACATCTTTTCCTTCTTTCAGGACCAGTCCCTTCCCGACCTCGTATTGCTGATCTCCTGGATGGAGGTCAGGTGCTTCTACACGGGGTATGCGAATGAAGGCCGGACCGTTAAATTGTGAAACGGCCTTGACTGCCCAACGAACCTGATGCTCATCTGATGGAACAAGGATGGTCATATTGGGCATTGATCTAAGGAGCGCCAAGTCCATGATGGACTGGTGTGTAGCACCATCTCCAAAACCTGATAAGCCTCCATTGGTCCCCATCAGCTTCACATTATTTGCAGGATAGGATATGTGACTACGAATTTGATCTGCAGCTCTCAGCGTCAACAGGAAGCTGAAAGTACAGACATAGGGTATTAACCCACAGGTCGCAAACCCAACACCCATGGAAACCATATTGGCTTCTGTTATACCCACATTGAAGAATCGATGGGGATATTTTTCACCAAACAGGATGGACCGGGTAGCAGATGATAAATCTGCGTCTAGTACGACAATATCTGGATTTTCAGATCCCAATCCGAGCAAGCTTTCACCAAACACTTCACGCAATGCTTTTTGGCTCAATTGATCCTCATTTCAATTCTGCCAGCGCGCGCTCACGATCATCGACTGAGACAGGTTTCCCATGCCATGCAGGGTTGTTCTCCATAAAAGAGACGCCTTTCCCTTTGATCGTATGAGCCAGAATCACGCTTGGCCTATCTTTTAAGTTTAGAGATTCGTTGATCGCCATTGAGAGGGCATCGATATCATGCCCGTCGCACTCCAGAACATGACAGTCAAATGATTTGAACTTTGCCTTCAATGAGCCCAGTGGTAATATGTCGTCGCTGTGACCATCCAACTGAATCTTGTTATAGTCAACGATGATACACATTTCATCGGCTTTGTATTTAGCCGCAGCCAATAGTGCTTCCCAATTTTGACCCTCATTCAGCTCACCGTCGCCGACGATAACAAAGGTACGGTATGAGCGCTTGGAATGTCGAGCAGCTAACACCATCCCGAGTCCTACCGAGATGCCCATACCCAACGAACCTGCAGTAATCTCAATACCTGGTAGTTTGTGCATGACAGGATGCCCCTGAAGTCTGCTACCGATCCTCCGAAGCGTCCACAATTCTTCTCTTGGGAAGTATCCTTTGTCTGCCAGCACGGCATACAGGGCAGGAGCTCCATGCCCTTTCGAAAGGATCAGGCGGTCACGATCCGGATCTAATGGGTTAGTGGAGTCAATATTTAACACCTGATGATAGAGCACCGTGAGTATTTCGCACAGCGACAATGAACCACCAGGGTGGCCTGAGCCTGCGGTGTGGCACATATCAATAATGTCCCGCCGCAAGCCCAGGGTAATTTCCTGGAGTTCAATTGTGCTAAAGTCTTTTTTTGTTAAATCAGCCAACTATCTAGTCCTTATGCATTGTCCTTAGCCATTACTCGTTCCCATGTGTAATCCATGTTAGCATCCTTGTTCTTGCCAATAAAGAAACTGAGGCCATAACCCACAGCAACCGTAATGGTGAACGAGATGAAGGCTGGCCAGAGAACGCCAACCGTGAGAGAATCGATCTGCCAGATTTTTCCAAAGACCAGCAGTGAGCCCATGACAAAACCCAGGAAGCCCGCTATGAGAGCAGATATTGCTGTTGCCCGTTTGGTGAACATGGCCAGGACGAACACACCAAAGAGTGGACCTGTGAACATGTTGATGAGCTTCTGCGAGTAGGTAAATAAATCACCCAGTCTGCCAACAAACAATGCCAGAAACGTGACCAGCAAGCCAATAGAGACAGTGGATATCCTCGCAATTCTTAGACGGCGGCGATGCTCCTCGTCACTGACCTCTCCTTCCTCCAGATTGTACACACCCAGTTTATAGCGGCCATAAAAATCGTTCAGAATTGCTGTCGCACAGGAATTGATCCCAGAGTCAAAGCTTGAAAGGGACGCGCCAAAGATGGCTGCTATCATAAGACCCGTGACGCCGATGGGCATGACGTTGGCAATGAAATATGGGAAAATTCGATCAACTGCCAATCCATCTGGTACACCGATATGTTTGGCTGCGGCAAACAGTCCAGCTCCGATAAGTGTCATCAGTGTGATATAGAGCAGATAAGCCCCGGCGTTTGCCATGAAGCCTTTCTGACTTCCCTTTAGTGATTTTGCAGAGAGGTAGCGCTGAACCATAGCCTGGTCCACGCAATAATTCCCCATCTTCTGGATGGTATAGGTCAGGATAAGGGACACGATGGTGAAATCAGTAATAAGATACAGCTTGAGTTTTCCACCCATTCCTGCATCGCTAAAACCAGGCATGGTACCGGTCATCTTGGTTTTGCCTGCTGCTGCAAGTGTATCCCATATCTCACCTAAGCCACCAGGGACAGTTGCGATGACCAGTCCTACTGCCACAAACATGGAAATGAACATAACAGTTGAATGAACTACATCACCCCACATCACAGCCTTAATACCACCCATGGTCGTGTTGAATGTGGCAATGAGCCCCAGAATGATCACGGTGGGCATCAGTGGGATGGCACCATTTGAGACCGTATTGAGCACAAATGAAGGTACATAGATGACTGCTGCCATCCAGGTGATACGCCACAGAATAAAGATGATACTGGCAAGGGAGCGAACTGATGTATTGAAGCGTCGCTCAAGATATTCGTATGCCGTATAAACACGCAATTTGTGATAGAAGGGCATAAAAACATAGACCACGACTGGAAATGACAGGGGAATTGCCATAGCCATCCAGAACATGATGAGTCCACCCTTGAAGGCACCTGCAGGGTAGGACATATAACCAACTGCACTGGTGAGTGTCGCCATAAGCGACAAACCCACAGGTAGCCAGCTCATGGACCGCCCACCTAGTAAGAAGTCAGCGGGTGAAGTCTGTTTTTTTGACCAATAAACACCAAAACCAATAATTCCAAAGACATAGACAAAGGCAATTGTCAAGTCGATAGCTGATAGACCACTCTGTTCCATTAAATCCTCCAATAATGTTGTTATTTGTACGTTTTATTTAAATTTATAATCCGAGATGATCTCAATATCATCACCGGCGGTATACTGTGCCTGAGCATCACCCCAGGTATAGATCTTGTTTCCTTCAACAGCGCATATAACGCTCCAGAATTCATTGATATGGGCTATTCGTCCCACTAGACTGCTAATGTCAGCGGCAGCATCAATTTCGAGAATACTTTGATACCTTGATTCATCGAAAATGAGAGATGTTGATTTAAGAATCCGAGCATCATCGATTAAGGTGATGGACCTATTCTTATTCCGCTTGCCTTTTACTTTTGCATCAATATTATTTTTTATAAGCTTTAATGTGGCACCCTCAGTGGCATCAATTGAAAGACCACCTTCATTCTCACGAATGATGTTATTCTCAGCAATGGAAGGTTGGAAATAAGGGAAATGGTTGACATACTTTATGCTGGCTTTGCCCTTGTTGTGCATCACTAGATTATTACGATATTCCACATAGGAATCAACACATTGAAGCGCACCACCTGTTTGGTTTTGAACGATAATATTATCGCGAATCAATCCGCGTCCCTCTTTGCTGAGACGTATACCTCCAACACCATTACCTCTGGTCCAATTTCCGGCAATAAAATTTTGGCTAATAGTGATGTGCCCCATACGCATGGCGTAAATGGCTCCACCGTCATCGTCACCAATATTCCCAAGCAGCCAATTGCTAACAACTGTAGGGTAAGAGTAATATTCACTGTAGATGCCACCGGCATCTCCGCGACCTTTAGCCTCGTTATACGCAATGACGTTATTTTCTATGACGGGGCGTGCCTCGAATGCACATGAGATTGCTCCACCATTACTACTGCGGGTACGGTTCGTGTCAGTCACGCCTGCTACATTATTTACAAATACGTTGTTCTTCAGCTGTGCCTGTAAGCCCCCTACCATCACATTGGATTCAAATGAGGTTTCTGGTGCACCCTTGATTCGAATCCAGCCATAAAAAGCTACACCGGCTCCGTTACCAATGTGGGTTCGGTTATTAAAAAATACATTGTTTCGGATGACCGGAGCTGAGTTGAAAAATACAGCGATCCCCCCACCGTGGTGGGCATCCTGGTGGATGCGTGTATGATTAAAATTCTCGGGCTCAAGCGTCGTATTCTCGGTAATAAAACAGTTTTTGATGGTTGGAGAGGCATCGTCACAAAGAATTCCACCGCCATGGGTACTGGTTCTACCTCGCGTGATTGTGAATCCGTCCAGAATGCAGTCATTGGCTGCAAAGACAACCCTTCTCTCACCTTCTCCATCGAGAACACTTCGGTAGACATGAATATCACGGTCCCACGTCACAGAGTCAAAGCCTCCAAAGAGATCCACAAAGGGTCTCATCATCAGCGTCTCTCCCCCATAATTCCCTTCAGAAACGAACACAGCAAGTGGTCTATCTGCACTTGCCTCTGGTAATCCACTCATTCCTGCTGTCAGTGATTTCCACGGACTGGTCTGTGACCCATCACCGTCTTCAGATGCTGCACTCGACACATAATAGATCTGAGCATAACCATTTGACTCAATGGATTCTGTATTAGGACCAATCTCGGCGATGTTTCTAATTTGGGTCTCAGCCCATGCCATGGAGAGCGCAAGAGAGAGGACTGTTATTGTAAGTTGCTTTAATCTGTTCATTTTGATCCTATCATTTACTGTTCTGACCTGAATTCAATCTCAATGGCGTCCAAAATTGGGGTCTTAGCGCCATTTTCTCTATCAAACCATACTCGGTACTGCATCCAGGCACCAAATTGCCCCTCTATCGATTCCTGGGCCTTTGTAAAAGAGCTTCCCGCACCATTTGAACCTAGCCAATCAGCTTGTTCCAATCTTTCCATGGAATCTGCATATCTTAGCTGGATACTTAAGCCTGAATCATCTCCTGATCTCTTAAGACTGATCGGAATGGCTCCCTTCGTTTCATACGGTGAGGAAGTGTAATGGTATTGAGTACTCCTATCCACCGTATTGCCCACATCCGCACCCATGTCATAGTGGGCTCCAACGCCTGGCAATTGACTCATTCGATCAGTCGAAAACCCTGATTCCCCACCCCAGTAGAGACGTGAATTCGTGTGGTGATCACCGAATTGTCCTACCTCATCATAGCTACCGTCCTTCCGATGACAGAAAAAGAACAGGTCAGTAAATCCATCTCGATTGAAGTCGGCAACCATGGAACCGGTGGCACCGTCAGTGGGTAGTTCAATTGTATTGTCCATCGTATAGCCTTCGGAACCACCCAGGAGAACTGTTGAATACCAACTACGGTGTCCTGCACCTTTGTAATAAGGACAGATCAGGTCCAACCAGCCATCGTTATTAACGTCGGCAACATTCATTGTTTTTGCTTGTACCGGTAACTTCACGGCTGCCTCAAACTCAAATCGCTCATTCTGGTAATAGACCAGAACATTTTTATTGTGAGCAAAAGCGATATCCAGGAGACCATCTTTGTTCAGATCGGCCACACCGGGGCTACCAGTACCCAGGCTTCCGGCAATAAGTTTTGAATTCGCTGGGCTGAATTGCCTGGTCCCTTGGCCATAAAATATTGTTGCCAGTTCGCCCTTGGATTGGTTCCCGAAAATCAGGTCTAGATGACCATCCGTATTAATATCGCTGATGGCTGGTGAGCGGGTGAGTTTCATAGGAAGCATCGTGCGTTTTTTCACCGGCCAACCCAACTCACTCCCCCAATAGATGTAAGCACCTTCAGAGGATTTATTGGGCATATTTTTGGGATTCCCATTGGAAACAATGATATCGAGATATCCGTTGCGGTCCAGGTCGGCTACCTCTACACCAATGCCGTTGAAACTGGGTAAACCTGACATATTTTGCATCTTAAATTGGTTCTCATCATTCCAGTAGATCCAGACTTCATTCGCCAACCTCGTCACTTCACCGCGGTTAATCAGGAGAATATCAACATCTCCATCATCATCGAGATCAACCATGGCTTGCTCGTAGGCTTCACGTCCTGGAAGTTCGATCTGATCCTCAGTATCGAAGTCACCATCAGCTTGTCCATAGAAAAGGGTTGATGGATCGTAGCCGCCACGGCTACTGCCCATCATCGATGTAATTAAAATATCCAGGTTCCCGTCACCGTTAAAGTCAGCAATTGAATTACCCTGTGCCCCATGCTCGTAGAGTGGGGTACGTTGCGTTAGCATAAATCCTTCTGGACCATTCCAGTATATGAATGAGGGTACTTCATATGAATAGTGCTCCTGGAAGTTGCAAACCAAGAGATCCACCCATCCATCCCCATTGAGATCGGCGGCGTTCGCACCCCAGGCTCCAATACTCTGAATGGATTGGCGATTCTTATCCGAAAATCCCTTTCGGCTACCATAGTACAGATAGGAATCAATGAGTCGATTCGCCAGGTTTGGATTTCCAGTCAGCGAGAATTCATGATTTGTGAAAAATACATCGGTAAGACCATCATTATTGAAATCAGCAATTACAACATCTTTACTTGTATGCGTCTTAAAAGCGATGCGATGGCGTGCTTTAAATTTCCCTTTTCGATTCAAATAGGCCCAGGAAACACCTCCCCCTTCATTCGCGAATACAATATCTGGCCAACCATCATTGTTCACATCACCCGTTTCAACTGCATGAGCTTTCACTGTAGGTAGTTTGATAGGAGGGCTGTCCAGGATGCCATTCTTTGATCCAAAATAGATATAGGAGTCGTTTCCTCCTCCATTGGCGAACACCAGATCAGGCCAGCCATCCTTATTGAGATCAGCACTTACTACATCCGTGGCTCCATCTGTCATGATATGATCAAAGTTATCTGGCTCAAAACCTGAGCTGCTTCCCCAATAGATACGTGATGGAGAGGAGCCCTCTTTCGTTTTGTCCCGGTACTCCCAGAATCCCCCAGAAAATGCAAAAATGATGTCCTTGTAGCCGTCCTGGTTTAGATCAGCACTGATGGCCTTCTGGGCGTTGGAACCAGGCAACATTATACGATCCTTAAAGGGATAATGTCCCCATTCTCCATCTTTCAGCTGTTCATCCGGATTTAAACCCCCATAATACACAAAGGATTCCATTTCGGTCCATGTGCCATTTGAATAGTTAGCTACAATAAGGTCCGTTTCGCCATCACCATTCAAATCGTCTGCTGTAGCCCACATGGGACCGTTAGCCGGAACATAACTGTGATTCTGGATGCTAAAATCAACGCCATTCCCCCAGTAGATGGACATGTCCAGCATTTCAACCAGGGCATGCGAATTGACACTCAGAATATCTATGTTTCCATCGTCATTCACATCCCATCGATTTATGGGTTGTACGCGACCATTACTGGATACATACATGTTTGCACCAGCGTCACTGAATGTACCATCGACAAAATCTGAGAAACTATCCTCGCGCCAGACTGTCTGGGCGCATATCTGTCCAACGAACACTAGACTGAGTAAAAAGAGTTGATATTTTGGGGTTGATCTGGACATTACTAATAGGTAACCCGGACTGATGTTAGATAGGGTGTGCCTGCACCATCGGGGGTTGATAAACGGGCACGATATTGCACATATTTGCCACTCACACCCTTCACATCACCACTTTTAGTAAACCAGGTATTTAACCCTTTTGCGCCAGTCCATTCAGTAGCCGCAAGTTTTTCGATTGTTCCGGCCGCTCTAAGCTGTAAAGTGACTTTTGTTCCGTGCTGTATTTCAGCTTCCCAATTAATTTTTGAGACGGTCTGTTCAGATTCGAGCTCATGCACTGAGGAAGTATAATCTTCGTAGAGTTCCCTATCGTAGCTGTTACCGAGATCACGAGGATTCAGCCCGCTGGTTCCTACCTCTACCATCTCCCAACGATTCTCTTTTGAAAATCCTTCTCGTCCACCCCAGTAAAGCATTTGTGGAACTATATGCTCGTGAGGTATAGCGAATTGAGTGGTCCCAGCCCGGCGATGATTGGAAATCAAAATATCTTTGTAACCATCCCTATCATAATCCATAATCTCGGAACCGGATGATCCAAAGGTCTTGAACTCATCACGTTTTTCCTTGAAACCACCTTCTTGGCCATAGTAGAGCAGAGATGGTCGGTTGCCACTCACTTCGCCACCATAGCTGGTGAGGAATAGATCTAGCCAACCGTCTTGATCAACATCGGAGATGGTGTTCTGATAGGGCACGAAAGCATCAATGATGATACGGTTATCATTATTGAAGCCATCTGGCGACCCATAATAAAGCATTGAGGTCTCTTTTCGTCCATCAGGAGATCCGCGTTTTGGTAGAAAGAGATCAAGCCATCCGTCTTTATTAAAATCGGCAGCTTTGAGATACATGAGGTGGTCATCGCGTTCAAGATCGAGGTCCGTGATCTGTGTCTCATCAAATCCATCTTCAGAGCCCCACCAGAAGCGCACCCAGCCATCTTTCACCTGCCCTGCAATATCCAGCCAACCATCTCGGTTCAGATCCATGAGCAAGGGGACGCGCATACGTTTACCATCGTAATGGATCAGGGTGTGGTCACGGAAGTGATAGCCCTGTTCTGATCCCCAGAATATGGGGATACCATGGCGACTCTGATCATTCTGGTCTGTGACATACCCACCTGCCAGAAGATCCAGGTAGCCGTCGCGGTTGATATCGGCGATCCTTACACCACCGTAGCCCCACTTCATGGTCAGGTGAGTGGGTGGGTCAAATCCCGTATCATTCTTCCAATTGATAATCAAACCGCCCTGATCGTGATTGACCCCTTGGACGAAGTTCTTCTGTGCCATGACGAGCTCTACATTACCATCATCGTCCAGATCAGCATGGCCAAATCCAAAAATCTGATGGGTTTGAAATTCTTTGCTGCGCTCGTGAGTAAAGTTTCGTGTGCCATCACCCCAGTAGATATGTGATTGAGTAGGTCCGTCTCTGAAATAGCCTTCATCATTAAAGAAAATGACATCGTTCAAACCATCATTATTCACATCACCAATTGCGTTGCCAAGGGTTCCCTGCGTTGGCAGCTGTGTGTGATTCTCGTAGCGATAAGTTCCCGCATCATTCCAATATATATAGGAGAGCAGATTACGCTGGTTGGTGAGTCGCAGGTGGCTGAAGACTAGCTCAGGATAACCATCACCGTTAATATCTGCACTGGACACACCATTGGCACCCAATGTAGGTAGTGCCAACTTTTTGGCCTTTTTAAATTTTTTGCCATCGGAGTAATAAACATAGGAGTCCGTCCAGGTGGCACCGCCAGGCGTCATAAAATGAGCAATGACCACATCATCGAACCCATCCTGGTTCACATCGGTGAGCACTACATCTTTGCTGTTTTCCAGCTTGAGCGTAATAGCTTTCCTGGTTTTATAGACCGATCCTTTGGAGGCAGGAAGTACGGTTACTCCTTCCTTTGTGGTAGCGGCGATATCGATGTTACCATCCCCATTTACATCTCCCAGCGCAAGAGCCTGTGCCGGAACTTCAATCCTCACCGGCTCCATCTCCTTAGCAAACTCACCCTTTGATGAGAGCATTAGCCATATGGCGCCATCAGCACTTGCAACCAGGTCATCTATCCCATCTTTGTCTAAATCAGCCGAAGCAAGATCTTCGGGTCCCTTCCCAGCGAAGGAAAGCGATGTACGATTCTCATTTGAGAAACCCTCTGCTGAGTTCCAATAGATAAAACCATTTCTAGGAACAGTTTCCTCCTTCGCATCTTCGGGCCACCACTGACAGGCAATGGCGACGTCTAGCCAACCATCATCATTAAAATCTCCTGTAGCAGCTGAGGTTCCATAAGGTGATTCAAGATCGATGCGGTTTTCCACATTAAACCCATCTGATGTGCCATAGTAAATCCATGACCAAACGCGACGAGCATGACTATCTGTATGGTTGATGGCCAGGATATCGTTTAAGCCGTCTTTATTGAAGTCAGCTACCAAGCCATCGCGAGTACCACCTCCGGGGATCTCAATCCGAGACCGACCATCAACATCCTTGCCCTTATTGAGATAGATGTAGGTATTCTCCCGCTCAGTGTGACCATGACTACCGGGTAGAAAAATATCAAGATTGCCGTCGTTGTTAAAATCCCAACGGGTGATCATTTGAATCCGACCAGCTTTAGAGACATAGCTGTTGCTGCCCGCATCTGTGAAGGTTCCATCACGGAAATCTTCAAAAGAGTTCTCAGTCCATTCTGACTGTCCGATGAGACTTGAGATCAGGATCAGACCAATAAGGCTGACTTTCATAAATTTCGTGCTCTTGACCATGGTCATTACTTGTTCTCCAGTTCGCTCTTTGTAAGCGTTAGCGAGTGAATCTTTTCATTATTAATATTGATAACATCGTAAGTGATGGTGGGATCATCCAAGCTTGTATCAAAGCTCAGCATACCGAAGGAAGGCAGTTCGTTATATCCAAAGAGCGATCCTTCGACAATGGGGTGTAAATGCTGGTTGGTCAGTCGGGAACTACTGAATTCGTAAAGACTGTAGTCATTTTCCCGGTCGATCTTCCAGGCATCGGAGCGGTGACGATCGGCTGAGATGAGCACAACGCCCTCTACACCGTTCTCTGTAAGCGAACCGAAGATTTTATCGCGTTCATCATGGAAACCATTCCATGTATCCTTCGCTGTCAGCTTGGTCTCATACGCCCATGGTACAGGTGAAGCAATGACCTTGAAGGTCGCTGTAGAATTTTTGAGAGCATCAGTAAGCCATGCCAGCTGATCTGGTCCAAGCATGGTCTTTTCCTCTTTGAATGGATTGGTTCGATAGAAACGTCCATCCAGCATGAATACTTCAATATCCCCCATCTTGAAACTGTGCCAGACAGCGGGGTAGATCTGAGAGCCATATTGGGGATTGATCCAATTGCGTTTGAATACATTCAGGTGCTCCATTTTCCATGATGGTTTATCAGTATACGGTCCCATCCAGACATCGTCTGTACAGGCATCATGGTCATCCCATATTGCATAGGCTGCGGTAGATGAGACCAAGTCGCGGAAGAATGGCTGTGACTGGCGACGGTAATAGGTATAGCGATGGATCCCATTGGGATGATCAGGTATATTGATATAGACATTATCACCCATAAAAAGGAACGCTCGTGGATCGTTTGACTTGATAGTGGTCCACATGTGCTCATTTTCTGGCACATAGCCTGCACCTCCACCAAAAGCGATCTTCAATTGACCTTTGAAGTCAGCGGTGGGATTCGTGGTGAAAGTGAAAGTACCTATTTCGGTAGCGGCTTCACCGTCTACTGTGAGCTGATAGTAATAATCCTGATTAGCTTCCAGCTCAGTTAGGGAAACGATGGCGGTAAAATCGCTGGATGCACTGCTGGCTACTATATTAGAGTGCACCGGGTTAGACATATCAGCCATTTTACTAGCAAGCACTTGTACTTCACTTGCCTGGCTTGTACGCACCCAAAAACTTGCACCACTATCGGTAACTTGACCCAACATAGGTCCATGCGTAATTTTAAAGTCAAAGCCGCTGGCAAATGTTTTAAAGGCTTCTAAATCAGTCAGGGGCGCCAGTATCTCCCGTGGACCAGCAATAAAACGCTGGAAGGGCAGCCCTCCCTCTACAGCGAGTTTGGCTGTAGCCACAGCCGCATCAGCCTTATTCTGATGAGCAAGAGCAACAGCTAGATTGAACATGGATTCCAGATCGCTGGAATCAGCGACTATCAAATCGCGACAGTAGCTTACTGCATCATCCAAGCGACCTTCAACGATGTCCAACATTTGGCGCTGACCTCGGCGTTTATAGAATCGTTCATTGTGCTCATAAAAGAAACGTCGATCCCAGGCATTTTCGCTACCATAATATGGGTGTTCATCCCCTTCCAAAAATGCTTCGTCTGGGGCAAATTCACCCATTCGTTCAGTTCCCAACTCGATGGGTTTACTGCTAACACAGGCAATGATTACCAGTAAGGCTAAGCCAACAATAATCTGTAATATTTTGTTTTTATACACCTTATTTATCCTTCTATCCATTCTTTATCAGGGCACAATGAGCCGTTCTACTTATGCAATCTCCCATTGGGTGGGTAAGGCACGAAAACGGTCCCCTGTTTTTTTTGTTCGACCTGTTCCTTGATTTTCCGTGATGAGTATTTCATATCATCTATGTATACGTCAACATATTTGCCACCCTTACGAGGGTTATGCAGACCGAAATGATCAAATTCAGAGCCAACATTACGCTGCTCTTTGCTTAAATCCTTTGCGAAAGTATCCCCTGCCAGCGTGACTGTAATACGTCCAGCAATACCTGCATTGGGGTCATACTCAAAGGTAAAGGGTTTCTGTACACGATCAGGTATCATCACCGGACCGCGGTGTTCGAATGATATATCCTGCCGGGGAGAACAAACTGCGGCAAGATTATAACCATGCTTGGTTTTATCCATGACCTCAAGACCCAGGAACTGGTGTGGCGGGTTACCCTTATACTCTCCCTCTATAGCAGCCATTTTTTCCTGCCGATTGAAATAGCCGAGAAGCATGCGTCCGTCAACAGCACCTTCGACAAAACTGAGTACTCCGGAAAACTTGATTGGATCGTCCAGGGTGAGCTTGCCAATATCTGTGGCATAGTAACCGTGCAGCGGATCAGAAACCTCTGTTCCCCAGAAGCGCCCCCCGATCTCTCCGAATGTCTCACCAGCCCAGTTGGTCTGGGTATATCCATAATTATGTCGGGAGTGAAAATCTCGTTCAAGGAAGGTCTCACGATTATTCATACCTTCCCAATGAGGGTCCTCTGACAAATCAACCTTCTGATCATTTATAATCAGGTCAGAAAGATGGAATTCCATGCTTCCGGTATAGATCTGCATATTCCAAATTCCAAAACGATCAATGGCCGTGGGCATATCCTGGTGACCTGGAATGAGGAAATAGCTTACTGCTTCACCGTCGAAGATAAAGGTGATCTTGCCCTTGATCTCTTCTATGTTTTCTTCCAGGTTCCACAAGTGATACTGACCTTTACGATACCAATTATCCACCAGACCCCTATCCCGGCATATGAACATAAGGTCTCGCAATTTTTCAGTGGTCATGCTTGGTTCGATCTCCTTAAAACGGGCGAGCAGGGTATCATGATGAGTATTGGTATAATCCCCTCTGAACAAACCCGGGATCTGATCATCTGGCCATTCATAATCAGCGACTGATATCTCCGGTTCATATTTCAATTCCCAGGTATGGACAGAGCCATCTCCCGGAATCTCAAGATCAGGGTTCAGAATTGCGCCATTGGCTGCTCCAGTTTTATAATCCAGGTGGAAGCGGGCTTTTCCATTTTTCATCGCTGCTATACGTACACCATTAGAGGACCATACACGCCAGCCCTGTCGTTCTTCACCAAAAAAACCGAAATAGAATCCGTACGATTCACTTCCAGTGGAAATTACAGAAATTTTTCCAGATGCAGAATGTGAATCCTTA
>CAZOBQ010000030.1:0-19691 GCA_964578155.1 uncultured Lentisphaeria bacterium | reverse complement strand
AGATTCATTGGTTTTAAGCTCGTAGGGTCTTGTATCTCCAGAGTAGGGATGATAGTCCTCTGGCGTTCCTTGTCCTCGATAAGTGAGATCGGCAGGCCAGAGACATTTCCATAAATTTCCGGAATCATCATCAAAGTAGGTTCTCAAAAACTCATCATCGATATGCTCAACTGAGATATAGAGGCCATAATAAATATTATTGATATAGACAGCACAATGGGCTGCTTTCGGTGCAATCATGCCTATCTTTTCATAATGGTCCCAGGCAAGTTTACTGCGAATAATAGATGGATCATTGTGCTCACCATTCAAGTTCATTTTATCAACATCATAAAATTCTCGTCCTGGTACAAAGGTATTGAAAGAAAGCTTAAAGGACTTTTTTTGTGAAACCCGTGAGGTATTGCCTCTGATTCGAAAACCGACCTGTTCAATGGTTTCATCAATGAGAGCATTTTTGAAATGCACTGTAGCAGGATGTAGCGAATCACTCTGAACATTGTCATAAATCCATTCCAGATCTTCCGATGCCACCTCGATCTTGATCACAGCGACCTCGCTATCATCATAAAGCTTATAGCTTTCCCTTGGGAAAATCATGAGGGGCACCAGAAAGAACGCAATCGTTCGAATGTTCATACTCATAATGTAATCAGCATAAAAACTGTCTCTAGGATATACTTATTTATTTTTTCAAACCATCATTCGTATCAAAATCAGGGGCTGGAATAACTGTCAGCTCTGCAAATAAGAGCATGAAATCAAAAAAGGTTGCTGATCAAGACAAGCACGTGTCATGGAAATATTAAAGGTTCAGTTCCTAATGCACATCATAGATACTACCACCAATAAATTCCCTGAAATGGGATGTTTCAGGTATGGGTGATTCATCAGTAACAGGTGTAATAGATTCAAGCATTTCTCTAACCCGTTTGGCCCTGATATACGCATCAACTCGTCGAGGATCATCTTTGTAGTCCTGTTCCCATTCTTTGAAATGATCATAAAGACGATTTCTCATGACAGGCAGTTCATACGGAACAGCCCCATTGATGATATAATCAGCTGTATTGATATAAGGTAAAATGTTTCTCAGCTCAGCATTACGAACGTAATGCCAATGAGTCAGTGTTTGTCTTGGGTCATAAGCTCTATGCTGCTCATCGCGGATCATCCGACGCATCAATCTCAAATCCGTCCAGCGGATAAATTTTCCGTTACGGCCCTTCATCTGTAGCAAAGTCTCTATGTAAACTTTGAAAACACTTTTCTCATCAATGCCTTTTAACATATCCCCATAAAGCCCGTGAAGACTATCAATAAGAATCACATCTGTTGGCTTGATCTGCAAAGGCGTCTGATTCAAGGCTCTTGTACCTGATGCAAAATCATATTTTGGAATCAATACTTTCTCACCAGCCAGTAGTTGTTTTACATGCTGATTGATCAGTTCAAGATCCAGCGCTTGTGGAGTTTCAAAATCATGATCACCAAATTCATCAACCGGATGCATCTCCAGGTCAAAGAAGTAATG
Source organism: uncultured Lentisphaeria bacterium (assembly GCA_964578155.1). Taxonomy (GTDB): domain Bacteria; phylum Fidelibacterota; class UBA8477; order UBA8477; family JABMPR01; genus JABMPR01. The sequence goes on along the minus strand of CAZOBQ010000030.1, from coordinate 18,157 downwards.
ATCAATATTCAATTCTACCAGTCCCATACCTTTTTTTGATAGATAATGGGCCAATTTTCTGGTTGTTGTTGTCTTGCCAGATGATGAGGGACCAGCTACAACTACAATTCGGGTTTCCCCATCCCGTTCAGCGATCAACTCAGAGGCAGCTTGTATGTCTGATTCATAGGCTGCATCAGATTCCAGACAAATATCTTTGAATTCGCCATCACTAATTCGCTGGTTGATCCGTTCGACTGAATTCAACTTATGATCGGCAGCCCAGACCAGAACTTCATATATTTTTTGGTAAGGGATATTGCCCTGATGGGTCACGCTTTTACTGAGTTTGGCTTTACGCTTATCGTCTTGCGTCGCACGATACAGAATAAAGTGTTTTGCAACTGCTGCATGCCCCTCTTCAATGAGGACCTTCTCAACAATATCTTGGACTTGTTCTACCATGGGAGGATGGTCATTTGAATAATTATCGCAAAGGATGGATTCAACATTCAGAGCCAACTTCTCCGCCGTTTCCTTGTCACGACCCCCAATGGCGACTGCTGCCCGATAAATGGCGTTGGATATCCTCTGACGAGAATACGGTACCAGTGTACCATCCCTTTTAAAAACGTGGGTCAGAGAACAAACATCACTCATTTTCTTGCTCTTCAAATTTAATGTCATCGCTAAGCTCATTTTTATCATCAGCAGCGACTGGAAAATATTTTGCCAGATTTTGACCAAGCTCGCTTATGCCATGCAATAAGCCTTCTTGCATTCGCCCTTCAGCAAAGTGGGTCTTCATCTCAGATACTGTTTGCTCCCAAAAGTCACCAGGTACTTTTTCGTGTATGCCCTTATCGCCAAAGATGGCAAACTTGTGTTCCACCAAAAACAGAGCGATCAGGGTTGCATTACGCTCCTGGGTTTGATGCAGTTTGGCTTTCTCAAATATTTTTCGAGTTGTTTTATAGGGCTGACCATTTGAAGTCGTATTAAAACTGATTACGATCTCACCACTGGTCTGACCCTCAAAGGTTTTGATGGCTTCAGAAATCTGCTCCAGATCCTGGTCGCTAAAAATCTCTTTTGCTAAACGTTCGGCTTTTCTCATACAAGCTCCTTATACAAACTCAATAATCGTCAGTAATGTCAGTTCCCTGTTTTTTACTGACGACCCGAAATTCATCCATATTCTTGGACTCATCTTCGACAATTTCAACTTTGATAAAATGCTGCCACTGGATTGAGCGGACAACACTTTTCCGTCCAGAGCGTAAAAATTTAGCTAATTCAGGATTTACGATCAACTGGAGTCTAAACTCTCGTTTCTTAGAATGAAAGCGTCTGAACCAGCCTTCAATCTGTGTGGCTAATGCCGCCTTGGACATAATTCGTCCGTTGCCCTTACACACAGGACACTCTTCTGTAGCAGAGAGTAAGAGACTCAGTCGAATACGTTGACGGGTCATTTCCAATAAACCAAAGTCAGAGATATAGCTTACAGCTACCTTAGCACGATCCTTACGGAGCTCACGTCGGAGTTCATAATACACTTTCTTCTTATTCTCTTCTCGAGACATATCAATGAAGTCGATAACGATCAAACCACCCAAATCTCGTAGGCGTAATTGTTGAGCAATAGCACGGGCTGATTCAAGGTTGATCTTTAATGCATTGGCCTCATGATCTTTGCGACCGATAAACTTGCCTGAGTTAACATCGATAGAAACCAGGGCTTCTGTTTGTTCAACCACAATGGATGCACCACTTTTGAGTCGTACATTCCTTGACATGGAAATATCAATGCCCTTTTGAACATTATATGCATCAAAGAGCGGAAGCTTTTTCTTGTATAATTCAAGACGACCATACAGCTGTGGAGCAGCACCCTTCAGATAGCTTACCAGTTGCTTATGCATCCCCTTGTTGTCAGTGATAACACGCTGAACATCATTGGTAAAAAGATCTCGGATCAAACTGGAAACCGTTTCCATGTCTTTGTAGACCAAAGTCGGACCCGGTTTTCCCTTAACCGCCTTCTCCATGCGTTTATAGGAATCCATGAGGTTGTTAAGATCAGCACCCAAGGTCTCATCGTCTTTGCCTTCAGTCACTGTTCGAGCAATCAGTCCAAAGCCTTCGGGCTTCATTTCATGACAACTGCGACGGAGGCGGCGACGTTCATAATTGTTATATATCTTGCGAGAAATACCAACATAGTCAGCATTTGGGACCAACACTAAAAAACGACCGGGGAGAGAAATGTTCGTCGTGACTCTGGCGCCCTTACCCATATATGGTTCTTTGATAACCTGGACCAGGATCTCTTGTCCAGTTTTTAATTTCGGGGAGGAATGTCTTCCAGAGTGACCCCGACGGTCACGACTTCGAGAGCGTCCTTGTCCAGTATTTTTTCCTTTTGTATCATCGTCATCTTCTTGATCTAAAAGGAATGATTCACCTTCTACTTCTGAGAAGGGAAGAAATGCATTGGCGCCAATACCAATATCAACAAAAGCTGCCTGCATTCCAGGTAAAACGTTTTCAACAACACCTTTGTAGATGTTACCAACAATCCGGACATTCTCCGGTTTTTCAACATAAAGCTCGACCAATACGTCATCCTCATGGATGGCGATCCGTGTTTCTTTATGCGTTTGGTTTATAAAGATATCCTTCTTCATATCCAATCCTCATAGTATATGAAACCGGCAAAAGAAGAAGTTTGAGATAAATTATCTCAACGAGGTCTCATTCATATTCTTCGAATGAGTTTATCAAATTTTTTCTGCGCTTACTCAGCGTGAGAGGGTTTAATTCAAACCCGACCTATTGGATCTTGCGCACTCTCGATTCATCAATTCTTATGATCTAGTGGAATCGAGTCAATTCTTTTACCACTTCCGGTTCTGGTAGCATAAGTGCTTACCATTTGCATCAGGTAGTAAATTCAGTTTCTACCTGTACTAAATGCTTTAAAAAGCGCGCCGCTCCTGGGTAACTCTTTTATTAAAGAGGGTGCGTGTTGACCTGATCAGAAATCCTTCAATATACAGTTGGTCAGAATATCCCACCGGTCAAATAGCCGGAGTTACTCCCTAGGAGTAAACATGGATAAACCGCGATTCAGCAGAGTTCAGTGGACCTGCTCAGGTTCTCTTTAAAGCATTAACAAAACCGATCACTCTATCCCTCATACTGATCCATTAAACAATACCGCTTTGCGGTGAACTGTATGAATAGGAAGGCCTTCGATCGGCAATTCAAAAAACGAGGGCAGGAATTCATTTAAGCGTATTCCTTTGCCATCCTTAACGAGGGTTGTAACCTCGAGGCTATTGCCCTTTATTTCAATAGACTGGATGTATTCTTTTACATCCAGAGATATTATGCGGCGTTTCCGCTCGCGTTCAATATACACATTTTTTTGGTGTTCAAAGTTTTGTTTCAACTTGATTAAGGATGTTTCCACATCAGAATCTTCGAACATAATGTGCTGTTTTACGGCAGTTATTTGGACAGTAATTGCATCAACCCTGCCATCCAGCCACTCAACATCCAGCATTTTAATGCCTGCAGGGAGGTGTTGGTTCAGATCTTCAATAATGGTCTCTACCCGATGGAAAACCAGAACATCTATAAATTCGGTTTCTGAGGTATATCCCAAAGGAAGTGCTGGACCACTGGAGGTTTTAGGTCGTCGGTTAAAACCCTGGGAGTAAATCACCGGAACATCGGCTAGATGAATTGCTCTGACAATTGATTTTTGTACATCCAGATTACCCAAATAACTGGCCATTCCATATTTTGAATAACGCAATCGAGCCGTAAATACTGGTGTGGTGTTTATCAATTCAGGAAGCGGTTCACTTATAGGCGGCACAAACACTTTTGGTTTCACTTTTGAATCAGCAACAGTCCCGTCTTTTACAATACGCATGACCAGTTCATCAAAATCACAGACACCACAGGCCAAACAACCATCGCGACAATCAATAACAGTAGCTTCCTGATAGGCTTTCCGTTTTTCTCTCTGGAGGAATTTCTTTAACAGTCCATTATCCACCAGATCCCAGGGGAGTATCTCTTGTTCATCTCGTGCCCTTAAGTAGTCCTCTGGGTCAATTCCTGCTTTTTCAAATGATTCCATCCAGCGATCGTAGCGGAAGTAATCGCCCCAACTATCGAAACGAGCTCCATCTTTCCAAGCAAGATAGATCGCTTGACCTACGCGACGGTCTCCTCGGGATAAAACACCTTCAACCTCGGAGTATTTTGGATCTCGATAGGAGGCTCTAACATTCTTATGCTTCAGGTTCTCCATGAGAAAGTCAATTTTCTCACGAATCACTTCCTTGCTGTCCTGAGCTTCCCACTGAAAGGGGGTTTCTGGTTTTGGGATAAAGGTAGAGAGGGTTACATTGATCTTAATTCTTCCAAATGGTTGTGCCATTTTGCGAACATCATTGATCAAATCTACAATACCCTGTAGATCGGCTCTGGTTTCAGTAGGTAGACCCAACATAAAATAGAATTTCAGGGTTTTCCAGCCACCATCCAGAGCAATTTGGACTGATGAATAGAGATCTTCATCGCTGATCAACTTATTGATTACCCGACGCATACGCCAGGTTCCGGCTTCAGGTGCAAACGTCAATCCTGACTTACGTTCTTCCGCTGCAATAACTGCAATTTCTTTGGTGAAACTGTCCAGACGCATAGATGGAAATGACACTGAGACCCGATTCTCATTTAAATAGGGTTTCAGGCCATTAACGACTTCACCTAGACCTGTATAATCACTGGTAGAGAGTGACAGGAGAGACATGTTTTTCTGTCCGGTTGCTGCAAGGGTTGCTTTTGCCGACTCGATCAATTCATCCGGTTTGCGTTCTCTTACAGGACGATACACCATTCCGGCATGACAGAAACGGCACCCTTGGGTACAGCCGCGCATCACTTCAACAGCAAATCTATCTTGAGCTGTTTCCACGATGGGAGTGATTGGCTTCACTGGATAGTTAGATGCTTCCAGTGTGGGAATTTTGGCTGATTTGACGCGATCAGGGGCAGGATCATAATTCTTATCGATAGAGACCAGTTTGCCTGATTTGTCATAATTGAAATCATAGTATGCCGGGACGTAAACACCTTCCGGCATAGTGGCGACATCTCTCAGGATCTCAGCTCTGCTTTTTCCTTCGCGGCGACCTTTTCCAATCCGTCTTACCAGATCTACCAACAGCTCTTCTGCATCACCGATCACCACCAGATCAAAAAAATCAGCGATGGGTTCTGGATTGTAAGCATTGGTTCCACCGGCAATAATGATTGGATCATCATCTGATCTATCTTTGGTCCAGATCGGTATCCCTGACATATCAAGCATGTTGAGGATGTTGGTATACAGCAAATCATAGGGAAGTGAGAAGCCAACAATGTCAAAATCACTGAGCTGACGTTTGGATTCCAGGCTATGCATGGGTAGATCATTCTCACGCATGAGCGCTTCCATGTCTGGCCAGGGCGCATTCACTCGTTCTGCTGCAATGTCCTGTTCACGATTCAGAATATGATAGAGAATTTGAAACCCGTTATAGGGCATGGCTGTATCATAGACATCCGGAAAAGCCAGAGCCATGGTGGCATTTAGATCTTCCCAGTCTTTGGTGATGATATTATGTTCATTCCCCAGATATCGTCCGGGCTTGGACACTTTGTGAAGTATCCGCGTGTGTAGAATATGTTCTATATCTTTGGGTTGCACCCCAATAATCCTTTCATCCGCCTTCGCAAAGCAAGTTGAGCCAGTACAGCCTAGTGTTCATTGCCCTTGCTTCGTCGCGATTGCATCCGCCCCCGTTAAGCCTCTGATTATAATTGAGTTTTTAGCAGAAACCATAGAATCATTCCTCTCGCAGAGACGCATGAGATATTTATACTGTTACAGCTGCAATATATACCAATCACGTCTTTGCGAGTGAGGTTGTTCCGACCGAAGCAATCTATAAATCTCGACTTACGACCTTTGGTACCTTTCAATGCATGAAGACCAAAATAATATATCTGTGAAAATCCGTGTTAATCCGTGGCAGAAAAGAACATGTTTTAATTGGGTTTTGGAGTTAGTTTTAGCTATCAAACAAATCCGGAGGCAGTTATGAAGCAATCCACAGAAAAACCATGGGTCGTATTACGAAAAGTTGAGGGTGATATTACAGCTGAGATGTTGTGCGAGGCATTGAGAAATGCAGATATTCCCTGTGAGATCAAGCGGAGCATGCTGGCATCCGGTCTTGGGGCTCATTCAGTTTCTTTAACTGGCAATCAGGCCACTCTCCTGGTTCCACCTGAAAAATTAGCTGAAGCTGAAGCTGTTTTGGAAGCCATAGATTTTGAGCCTGGAGAAGAATAATAGCTCAAATATCACAAGCATTTTCAATACTATAGAAAAAATATCCTTCGCAAACTCTCTATTCTATATTGCATGCGTGTCAATAAATAACCAAACATTGAAAGTTTATAAAATTCATGCCCAATAAAGTTCAACGCGTAAAAGGTGTCAACGATATCCTACCAGGTGAAGCAAGGCAGTGGCAAGCCTTAGAGTCTGTTATTCAAACTGTCATGCAGCGCTACGCCTATGGTGAGATCAGACCACCTATCTTTGAAAAGACTGAACTCTTTGCCCGCGGTGTGGGTGAAGACACAGATATTGTCTCGAAAGAGATGTACACCTTCTCCGATATGAGTGGTTCCGCCCTTACTTTACGGCCCGAACTTACAGCCGGTGTGGTCCGTAGCTATATTCAGAACAATCTTCAGCAAATTTCCCCTGTGCAGAAACTCTGGTACGAAGGCCCCATGTTTCGCCAGGAACGTCCTCAAAAGGGTCGCTATCGCCAGTTCTGGCAGTTTGGCGCCGAAGCCATTGGCTCTCCAAATCCAGAGCAGGATGTTGAGATGATCGCCCTGTTTTTTGCCATTCTTCAAGAACTGGGAATTGCGGATTCAGTAACCCTAAAAATCAACAGTGTGGGTGATTCTGAGAGTCGGGCTAATTATCGAACAGCTTTACAGGACTTCCTGAGACCCCGACTAAAAGACCTCTCAGAAACCAGTCAGCAACGCTTCGAATCAAACCCTTTAAGAATCTTGGATAGTAAGGCGCCTAACGACAAAGAGATCGTGAAAAATGCGCCAAAGATTCGTGAATGTCTGAATGATGTTTCTGCCACCCATTATGAGCAAGTCCTGAACATGCTAAAAGAAATGGGAATTCCTTATGTCCAGGATGATCTACTGGTCCGTGGACTTGATTACTATACCCACACTATTTTTGAATTTACCAGTGATGCTCTCGGAGCCCAGGATGCGATCTGTGGCGGTGGCCGATATAACGATCTGGTAAAAGAGCTAGGTGGTAGTGATGTTCCTGCTATTGGCTGGGCTGCCGGAATTGAGCGATTACTCCTGGTAATCGAAGCCATGAAACCAATTGATTCGGCAGCAAGTCTTGACCTGTTCTTAGTTGTCCCCAATGATGATCTCAGGGTGAAAGCACCCAAAATCATTCAAGAGTGGCGCTCTGCAGGGCTTAGCTGTGATTTTGATACTCTACGACGAAGCATGAAAGCTCAAATGCGAGAAGCCAATCGACAGGGCGCCAGATATGTAGCCATATTTGGAGATGAAGAGTTTGCGCAAGACATGGTTCAGTTAAAGAATTTTGAAACCGGTGAACAAGAGGCCGTTACCTTTGCAAAAGTTGTTGAAGCTATTAAAAAAGATTGAATCTATTGTGTCTTTGCGAGGAGTAAACCGACGAAGCAATCTCGGACTTGAGATCGCCGCGCTCCTTCTCGTCACTCGCGAAGACGTTTCACGATTACAGGGCAGGACAAATTATTAGTGATCAATCAACCTCCAATATTATCCAAGGCTGACGTTGCCCGATATAGAAATTTAAAGCAATCCAAATTTAGAGAACAAGAACGATTATTTCTCCTAGAGGGGGTTCGCCTATGCGAGGAAGCCTTCAACTCAAATCTGGATATCACCTGCTGTATTACTGTAAAAGGTTTTGACAAAGTAGCCATTCCGGCTGGACTTTCGCAACTCGAAGCAAACCAAACCCAACTTGAACAGATTAGTGACAGCAGAAATCCCCAAGGCATTATTTGTATCGCTAATATCCCAAAGCCCTCAGCTTTCCCCTCACCAGGAGCCAAAGCAATTGTTCTGGTAGCTGACCGTATCTCTGACCCTGGAAATCTGGGAACCATTTTTCGAACCGCATTGTGGTTTGGCGTTACAGATATCCTCCTGGGACCAGGATGTGTCGATCCATACAATCCCAAAGTAGTCCGAAGTAGTATGGGTGCTATTGTTGCAATTAATCTTCATTTCAGCGATGACCTTATATCAAGTGTGACTGATTGGCAAAAAGCCGGTGGCAACATTGTCGCTCTCCATATGTCAGGCGAGCCCCTTAACGCCTTTAAGCCCAAGAAGGGATTGATTCTGATCATTGGTTCTGAAGCTCATGGTGTAGATCCAGAGCTCCTAGAACTTAGTCGGTGTCTTTCCATTGAAAAACCTGGTCAAGGAGAGTCACTTAATGCTGCCATGGCAACTGGCATTGCCCTGTATGAATTGAACAGGAAATAAGCTTTCGCCGCCCATTCATCAGTGAACATCTGCCTGCCCTGCATAGCTCGAAGAATGTAGATGGGTGTTAATCCGTGGCTAAAAACAACTTACTTTAGACTGGCGTGGGACGCCCTACTTCTCAGGAACATCAACTTGGTAACAGACTTCAATAAACATATATTGCGCGGCTTTAATCGAACAGACAAGATAAAGCATTGAAAGCAGTGGAAATGAGACGAGTGACTATTTCAGCTTTTTTCCCGATTGAAAAACGAAAAATTTTAAATACACTATTATTTTTGTGTGACCAACACAAGCCTATGACAAAAAGGATTTATAATGGACTTTCTTAAACCCCGCGACATGGTCAAAACTTTGATGGCTGCTTTCGTGCTGGTCTTTACCTATCTGGTTTATCTAAATACAATGGCACCCACCGTTTCCTTTTGGGATTGTGGTGAATTCATTGCCGTCTCTCATACCTTGAGTGTACCTCACCCTCCTGGATCACCACTTTATTTACTTTTGGGTCGAGTTATCTCAATGATTCCTTTTACTGGTGGTGCTGCTCTTGATCCTTTGCTTAACCAGCCTGATTTCCACACCATTGCCTATCGCATCACCATGCTATCTCCTATTGCAACTGCTTTTGCCAACATGTTCCTTTTTCTGATTATTGTCAGACTAGTGGTTGAGTGGCGCGGAAAAATTAAAGACAATGCAGACCGTTGGATCGCCTATGGTGGCGGATTAATTGGGTCTTTGGCCATTGCCTTCTCTGATAGTCACTGGTTCAATGCCGTTGAAGCTGAAGTCTATTCAATGAGTATCTTTTTTACAGCTATCGTAGTTTGGTTGATTCTTAAATGGTCTGAAAAAGTAGACGAAGGAGGAGCCGGCACTCGATACATTCTGATTATTTCATACATGATGGGACTGGCTATTTCAGTTCACATGCTCAACCTACTCACCATCCCTTTTATTGCTCTCATCATGTACATGAAGCTTAATCCAAAAGAAGATGGCGTTGAGATGATGGTCAACATGCTGGAGGTTGTGGCTGTCATGGCTGTGGCAATTATGATTGGCATTGAAATGGCGCTCCCGGAAACCTCCTCAGAATATTTGCGTCTCACAGCCGCTGATCGAAGCTCACAACTTATGGTTTTGTTGGTCATTTTCGCAGTTATAACAGGCGGTGGACTATATGGCATCTCTCAAATTTTTAAGGCTGAACGTCGAAAAAGATTCTGGAAACAAGTTTTTCTCATGGCCGCTGCTGGAGCTGCTTATCTGATTATCTATTTAGGTATCATTAAAGGGATGCCAAAGATGGCAAACTTCATGGGCAACCTACTGAACACGACTGATGCTGTGACAGCAATTGGGGCCACATTTACTGTGAGTATTGCGCTACTTATCGCACTTATTTATTTTGCCCCTTCTATCTTTAAATCCTGGGCTGTAGAGGTACAGATCTCTACCATGGCATTATTAATGGTTCTGGTTGGGTTTACTTCTTATGAGACTATTTTTATTCGTTCTTCACAGAATCCAAACATTGATGAAAATGACCCTGAAACTGTTGCCAGAGCTGTATCCTACCTGGAGCGTGAACAGTACGGAAGTTACCCCGTATTTTACCGCGATCGCTGGGGTGAAACTCCACTGAATAATCGGACAGCCGTTCCTGGCAGGGTTGTTAAAGTTAAAAATAACGGCAAGATCGGTGAGGTCATCTCCGCCCAGAATGACCAGGTTATTATCAAGGTAGACGGTCGTGAAGTGAATCAGCGAATATCGAACCTGAGTGTCATAGTAAATGGGTATCGATCACAAATGGATTACTTTTGGACTTATCAGGTCAACCATATGTATATTCGATATTTTAAATGGCAGTTCTGGGGTCGTAGTGGTAATGAAAGTGACCTCTCTCAATTGTGGGGGATTCCATTCCTCCTGGGCTTGCTGGGAATGGGGCACCATTTCGCCAAGGATTCCCGTCGCGCTTTTGCTGTGATGGCATTGTTCGTCTTAACCGGACTGGCCATATTGCTTTATCTAAATCAGGATGACCCCCAACCTCGAGAACGTGACTATTCCTATGTGGGATCCTTTTTCGCCTTTGCGATCTGGATCGGTATTGGCGCAGCTGCAGCCTTGGAGAAGTTGAAGGAGTGGAAAAAAGGTTCGCCCCTCTTCTTTAGTGGCGCTATCGCCATCATGCTATTGGTTATTCCCTTGAATATGCTTCGGGCAAACTATCATGAACATGATCGGTCAGGAAATTATATCGCCTGGGAATACTCATACAACTTGCTAAACACGTGTGATCCCGATGGAATCATCTTTACTAACGGCGACAATGATACTTTTCCTCTTTGGTACTTACAGGAAGTGGAAGGTATCCGAAAGGATGTCCGTGTTGTCAATTTGAGTCTTCTGAATACACCCTGGTATATCAAACAGTTAAAGAATATTTCTCCACAAGTCGATATTAGTTTTTCTGATGAACAAATCGATGGTCTCGGTCTCATGCGCTGGGAAGAACGAGATATGAGCATTCAGGGTCCTGCTGAGTCGTATGATAGGCCAGAAACAGGAACACTTGAACCTGGTGCGTCTGGTTTGAATTGGAGTTTAGAACCGACCGTTTCCAGGCAGAAAAATGCCCAAAGCGGTAAGTTTGTTGGTGGCTTGAGAGTCCAAGATGCCATGATCTACGAGATCATACGGATGAATCAGTGGAAAAAACCCATCTATTTTGCTGTCACAGTATCACCAAGCAATCAGATTGGTCTAAGTGAATACCTGAGGATGGATGGTCAGGCGTATCAATTAATGCCTTATAAGGTGGGACTGAATATTGATGAGGATGTCATGTATGACAAGATCATCAATACCTATCGTTATACCAATATTAATAACCCTGATGTTTATTACCCGCAAAATGTCCAGCGTTTACTACAGAACTACAGGAAGGGTTTCCTGCAGCTTGTATATGAATACGGCTTTAATGATGAAGAGAGTCGACAGAAGTCACTCCATATTCTGCACAAGATGGATGAGCTTGTCCCTGATGAGACTATCCCCATTACTTATATGGATCTATATCTGCAGATAGCCCAAATGTATTACGAACTTAAAGACGAAACAAGCTCACGCAAATACATGGAAAATGCTCTCAGTCGAGGACGAGAAGACCTGCCGGTCTTAGAACAGGTGAAGGTTGCTTCTGTTTGGAATGATCTATTTGATGAAACTGAGCTCGCCCTGGAAATTTTACTTCCCTTGAGCATGGAAGCACCCATGAATGCACAAATCGTGTATGAAGTAGCCAGGGCTTATGTGAAAACTGAGAATGTTGAAGAGGGTGAGATCTGGGTAAATCGCCTGTCCACCCTTGCCCCAACGGCGCGAGAAACACGGACTTTGCAGGGTATGATTCAGGAACTGAAAGCAAAAGACTCTTAAACATTACCTTTTAATAGCATCGAGATCATTTTTAAAGCCCGGGAGTTTTTCCGGGCTTTTTGTTGAGCATTATTTCTATCCTTCTTTATATTAGGGACCAAGATTAGGAGCATCCATTTGAATCGTAAAAGTCCAAGTTGCACATCAGGGAAAACAGGCCATCCTCTCACAGAGTATGATTCAAAGACTGAAGCCAAAAGTGGAGCTCGGTACGCAAACCAAAATTATAGCGGTAATAATCTGGTCCCTTACAAATGTGACCGGTGTGGTTTCTGGCATCTCACTCCGACTGAACGGCAAACACCCAGCGAAACATGTAGCGTCTGTCGTGGAGCTGATGGCAAACAAAAAGAAGCGTATCAAAGTAAAGATGATGCTGAGCAGCGGGCAACCCTCCTGCGAAAAGAACAGGGAGTGAGTTTAACTGTTTATAAATGTGAACACGGGAATGGCTGGCACTTGACCAAAAACAAGATTATCTAAATGATATATTTGTTGCCAAGCTAATCTTGTGACAATTTATCTAATGGATCCAAAATTGGCTGCCATTGGAACAACCTCAAAGCGATAATTCCAGCAGGACTAAAAACCACACCTTCATTTTCCAACATTTTGCGTTGGACAGCTCCGCCCATTTCGTGATTTAAACTGATCTTGCCCTGGGCATTGATCACTCTGTGCCAGGGTATATCATCTGAAGGAACTGCATGGAGGGCGTAGCCAACCTGTCGCGCTTGGCGATAATACCCTGCTAAGGTTGCGATCTGTCCATAAGTGGCAACCCTCCCCTCAGGGATCTGTTTGACCACAGAATAGATTCTCTCCCATTTACTTTGTTTACTCATATAATGACGCGTGTCTTGCCAAGGCTTAAATCCTTCGCAAGCTAAGAATCGTCCTAAATTTAAGATATGCTTCATCACGAGTACCATCGTGAGCCAGATTGTCTAAAATTTCCAAGTGCATCTCATTTCCTGTAATCTCACAGCTGTAAATTGCCTTACCGCCAACAAAAGCCGGCGTTTTTGCAACCTCAACAAATGTGGTCAGTTTTGATTCTGACAATTCATATCTACCTGCGTTGGTGACGATAGCATTATAGCTAAGTATTTTCTCTGCATCTGTAGGGTGCCAAAGATCGTCATAGTCTTCCTGCTTTTTTCCCGTCGGCATCCAGGTCATGCTATAGTGTGTCTCAGTAAAGATGAAAATACCAGGTAGGGCTGGATCAACTCGAGAAACTTCGGCTCCTGAAATGTACTTCACAGCCAAAACCTTCCATGTACCGATCAATGAAGTCAACATATTATGACCTCTTCTTTTTCTTGGATGACTTTCTTTTTTTCTTTTTGATCAAATGACGATTTTCGTGAAAAAATTTGGCTATGATCTTAGAGACAGCAGCTGGGACAATCTTTTTGACGGCTTGTTTGGGTGAAACTAGTTTTCTTTTCCGGAAATCATCCTCATCCCACTTATCCTTGAGCTTGCTGACTTCCATATAGTAGAGACGTACTTTGTATCTACCACCCATCTTTTCGTAGGTATAAGTTCCAATTTCGTCGGGAAAGACTTCACCTTTAATGCCGGCTTCTTCTAGCGCCTCCTTGGCTGCAGACTCCTGTGCAGACAACTCCCAGTCAATGGAACCCTTGGGAATGATCCAGCGCGTACTCCCATTTGCGGTAATAAGTACAACCTTGCCCTTATAGACAGGGATGACACCGGATTGTTTAAAATATTTGACTTTTGATCGAGAGGCCATGGTGATTTTTTCGCTATTGCTTAATTTTATCGGATTTTATTGTCTGAGCTCAGCCACCCGCTGCACCAAACTACCATCTTCTAAATAGCGGTAGAGGTCTTTACCTGGACAAAGTGTTTCAGTATAATCTTTGTGACCTTTGATCTTGTCTTGAGAGACATCATAGGTATCAGCAAGGGATGCTGTCAGCTGAGCAAGTTTCTCAAATTGGGATTCACTTAAAATCTGATTCTCGTAATTACCCATGACACAGATCAGAGCATGTCCTCGAACATCATAGCTAGTGTTGGTGTCTCCTGGATACTTGATCGGTCTGGCTTCGTAAATGTTGCCTTTCAGGTCGACCATGTAATGATATGGGTTATCAATCCAGTTTTTATCCGATTGACTCCAGGACTGTAACCCTTTTAAATATTTAATCACATCTTTGTCTTCTGCGAAATCCTCACCACCGTGATGAATGGTAATGTACTCAATCTCGTGTGTTGGAATACTATCTGTCAAAGGAACCCAACCCCATTCTGCCCGAGTAATTATTTCTAGCGTTTGTCCCTGGGCTGGTATTATTGGGTCTGGTGTAGATGGTACCTGCTGGGTACAAGAGAATAATAACACTAGTCCCAGCGTAACTATCAAGAGGTGTCGAATCATTTCAAATCCCTTTGTTTTGACTACAACATACTCGGTGGCTGATTGGATGACAGCATTTTTATACATTTGCTTATTCGTCTATCTTTGGTTTCTTCTAGTTTGGCCATAGTTATATATAATAGAAATTGTTTACATTGGGAGGGTGGTAGATTGTTCCACGCTAGTTGAGCTTTTGGGTCTTCTTGAAGCCGTTTTAAAAATTTTTTCGGCACCTCAACTACATCTGGAGTACTCCTGTCCTTGCTCCATTCACCGCTTGCTCTGGCATGATCAATGAGTGCTTGACCTGGGGGTTCAATCAGCATTTCAGCTTCCAGTTTAGTGACAGTTTTTTTGTTTAATTCGGACCATATACTATTTGGCTTTCTGGGGGTATACCTCTGCATGTATCGTTCATCATCGATTGTCATCACGATGCTATCAATCCATCCATAACAGATGGCCTCTTCAATGGCTTCAGCCTTTGTTATCGTTGGTTTCCCCGTATGTTTTTTATAATACACCAACCATATCTCATGGAATTTATGATGATTTTCAACCAACCACTGACGCCACCCTTTTCGTGAAGTCACTGTGAGTGTAGGTCTGTCTCTAATTATTGGATATTTCATGCTCACCTTAATACTTCGAATATAACTACCTTGCTTGAAGGTTCAAAATGCTGACACAGGATATTTCAATACCCTCCTCTCCAATTCAGAGTAATTTCCAGGGAGTAAAGGAGTAATTCATGCGAATAATTTCATGGAATGTTAACGGCATTCGTGCCGTTGTCAAAAAGGGGTTCTGGGACTGGTTCAATCTAGATGCACCTGATATAATGTGTTTTCAAGAAACTAAAGCACAACCCGATCAACTGGATGATACACTGATCAAACCACTGGGATACAAAGCCTATTATCACTCTGCTGAGAAGAAGGGATATAGCGGTGTTGCCACCTGGTGTAAAACTGAACCTCTTTCTGTAGAAACTACAATTCTAGATGAGAAATTTAACCGTGAAGGTCGCGTCGTATTGACAGAACATCCAAAATTCTTTCTCTATAATGTGTATTTCCCCAATGGTCAAAAAGACGAGGATCGATTGGATTATAAATTGCGTTTTTATGCAGCCCTCATTGAGCATATGCGGGAGAAGGATAAAATTAAGCCTGTGATCGTAACCGGTGACTTCAACACAGCCCATACTGAGATTGATCTCGCTAGACCTAAACCCAACTCCAAGACTTCTGGCTTCTTACCCGAAGAACGTGTCTGGGTGGATCGCTATCTGGATACTGGATTTGTTGACACGTTTCGTAAGGAGCATCCTGATGCAAAAGGATATTACTCCTGGTGGAGCTATCGAGCAAACGCCAGAGTCAATAATGTTGGCTGGAGAATTGACTACTTTTTGGTGAGCGAAAAGATCGCGGACCAGGTTGAAGCCTCACGGATTCATCCAAACGTTATCGGGTCGGACCATTGTCCCATTTCAATTGTGCTGAAATAATGTTTATCAAATTCCCTCACATAGAGAATTCGAATTACGTCTTCGCGAGTGATGATGAGGAACGCGGCGATCTCAAATCCGAGATTGCCCACCTTCCTGCAAGTACGCAGTACGGCGGACAGGCTTCAGTCGTTTCCCTCCTTCGCAAAGACGGTTTTCAATAATGACATCATAATGCCCGAACTCCCTGAAGTCGAAACCGTAGTCCGAGGTCTTCAACAAACCATTGTTGGCGAAATAATCGTTGATCTGGAAGTTCCGTGGCAAAAGGCCCTTGAGCCAGATGCGGCCTATGATTCTCTGGTGGGTAAAACTATCCAAAGTGTAACCCGGCGGGCTAAATTTGTCCTGATTAACTTTGATATTGGTGCTCTTGTTGTACACCTGCGGATGACTGGAAAACTGACTCCTGTTTTTCCCGAGAAGTGGATCACTGTCATTCTACATTTTGAGTCAGGGAATGCGCTCTATTTTCAAGATATGCGAAAGTTCGGCAGAATGCTTTACACAGATGACCCTGATGAATTATTGAATCATCTTGGGCCAGAGCCTCTTGAGGACAGTTTTACTTCACACATCTTTCATAAAATGTTGATGTCAAAACAGCGCATTATTAAACCGCTGTTGCTGGATCAAACCTTTGTTGTGGGCTTGGGAAATATTTATGTTGATGAGGCTCTCTTTCAAGCTGGAATTCACCCTGAGAGTATTGCTAAAGCTATCCCAAAAAAGAAAACACAACTTCTCTATACGGCAATTCGACAGATTCTAGCTGAGAGTATTAAGGCTCAAGGAACAACGGTTTTAAATTTCAGTCATGGCGATAACCAAAGTGGAACCTATCAGGCAGCCCTCCAAGTCTATGGACGCAAAACGCAAGCTTGTCAAATTTGTAGAACACCCATTGAAAAGATCAAATTGGCCCAGAGGGGAACCCATTATTGTCCAAAGTGTCAGCGAAAGTATTAAGCTGTTGTAGCTGTAGGAGATTTTACCTTTAGTAGAAATATGATCAATCCTATGACCACAAAGACCAGCGAAAGGCTATACATCGAGGCATAGCCAAATGACTCCACCAGAAAACCTGCAATGGAAATATATACAACAATAAATGGGGCAACTGCTGTATCCAGAGCTGCATAGTATAGTTTACGGTCTCCCTGCTCCCCTGCGAACTCATAGACATAGACCATGAAAGATGATTGTCCTGCTCCGAAAGCCATTCCCACAAAAACAAAGGTGAGATATGCCATCCATGGTTCTGATGCTAATAATGCAGTAATACCTGCCAAGAGATGTCCAACAAAAAAACCAACAATGGCAATTCGTCGGCCAAAGAGATCACCCAGATATCCAAACAGGATGTTGAATATGGCCTGCCCTACAACCAAGAAGAAAGTAAAGGTTCCGGCAGTACTCAATGGTAAGTTAAATCGAGCCTGTAGATCAACCCCATAAAATGCCAGCGGCATCATTGTGGCGGCTGCAAATGCCCGGCTGATGATGTAATTACGGAAATTGCGATCACCCAGATAGATCGCCTTTAGTCTATGCCACCAATGGGCAACTTGATCTACTTTTTTCCGGGGCGGATGAATAACTTTGATAAAGATGAAGAATGCATTACCAATGAGTATGGCTGCCGTCATGATCAGAAATGCCAGCCCAAAATTCTTTGGAAATCCCAAGCTCTCCATAGAAAGGACTTCCTTGAGTACATAGCCACCCAACATCCCCATAATCGCATTAACTGTAAAGGTAATACCAAAAAATCGACCTCGTCGACCGGTAACAGTAACAGAGGCCAGGAAGTCAGCCCATACAGGCACCAGAAACCCAACGCCCAGCGACCAAACGACCCAGAGAGCCAAATAGACCCAGATACCAGTTTGTCCGGTAAACTCAAAGTAATAGAAGGCTATCCCAATCAGGAATGCGATGGGTGTCAAAGCAAAATGGAGACCAATATTCAGATTCCTGATATTCGTAGACTGATGGAACAGAGCCGCTGAGAGCAATTGCGGCAGGGCTACTAGTAAGATGAATCCTCCTGGTATAAGACCGATAATAAATGCTGATGCACCCATTTGAGCTAAAAACATGGGAATTACAGAATTCATATTGTGAAAGGCCATAGC
>CAZOBQ010000029.1:0-19864 GCA_964578155.1 uncultured Lentisphaeria bacterium | reverse complement strand
CCGGTCGAAGTCGAAGTCTTCCTTGAAGAGGTTGACGGGCTACCTGCCAGAGTTGTTACTATACTTGCTGAGAATGGTGTCGATACTGTTAATGAGATTGTGAATACCAGTAGAGATGACCTTCTTTCATTCAAAGGTCTAGGTGAAAAATCACTGGATGATTTTATGACCGCTCTCATGGAAAAAGTTGAAGTCAAAGTCGAGGTCATTGAAGAAGTGGTCGAAGTCGATGATGGATCAGAGGACAAAGAGTAGGCTATCCATACGCTGGATAATCTATACCAATGTCTATTCTGTTTGATAAACGACGAGGAAAGAGGAACGATTGAGTAAACCAAAACGAATATACCAAATAGCAAAGCAGATTAACATTTCTCATCAAGAGATTGTAAGCTTTCTGATGGACAAAGGTATGGATGTAACCAACCATATGAGTCCTGTAGATGACGAGATGTATGAAGTGATCATGAAGAACTTTGCTACTGACCTCTTTCAAATTGAGCAGGATCAGAAGGAACTTGATCGCAAGGCACTTGAAGATCAACGTCGTCTTGAAGAAGAAGAACGTATTCAAAAGGCTGAAGAAGTGCGTGCCGCTCGCGAAGATGAAGAGCGCCAGCGTCGTGAAGCCGAAGAACAGCGTAAAGTTGAGATCGAAGATGCCAAGCGTAAGGTGCACCAGGGTAAACTTGATGCCATTGAACAGGTTAAGCGTGATATTGAAGAAGCTAAGAATCTTAAGCTAGCTGAAGATCAAGCTGAAAAAGAACGCACTGAGCTTGATAAGGCCAAAGCTGACAAGAAAGCTGCCAAGCCGACGATCTTACGCCCAGGTCAAGATAAAGTAGAGAAAAAGCCTGTAACGCCTGCTGATAAAATCATTGCCAAAAAAATTGAACGTAAGATCAAGCATGTAGTAAAAGCCGGTGCTCCAGGTCCCAAGGGGAGAAAAGGCAAGACTCGTCGTACCTTTGACCAGAAGGAAGTAGATGCTTCCATCAAAAAGACCATGACCTCCATGGATACGGGTAAGAAGCGCAAAAGACGTCGCGAAGGTAAACAGGATGAGTCAATTGAAGATTTAGTATACCGCGTTTCTGAATTTGTTTCGGTACACGATTTTGCTCATCTGATCGAGATCGATGTTGCTGATATTATCGGAAAATGTATGGATATGGGGATGATGGTAACTATCAATCAACGAATTGATAAAGATACCATTGAACTCCTGGCTGAAGAATTTGAAGTTCAAGTAAAATTTGAAGATGATACGGCTACAATTCAGGAAGATGTAGTAGCCCATGAAGAAATTGATGAATCTGAATTGGAACCTCGTCCTCCTGTGGTGACCATTATGGGTCATGTTGATCATGGAAAAACATCCCTACTCGATCATATTCGTAGTGCCAATGTTATTGCCGGTGAAGCGGGTGGAATTACCCAGCATATCGGGGCTTACTCTGTGCCTGTACATGACGATAAAATGATCACTTTCTTGGATACTCCTGGACATGAGGCTTTTACGGCTATGCGTGCCCGTGGAGCCCAGGTAACTGATATTGTTGTAATTATCGTAGCTGCTGATGATGCAGTTATGCCTCAAACTATTGAAGCCATCGATCATGCGAAAGCAGCCGGTGTTCCTATCGTTATTGCCATCAATAAGATTGACAAGACCGGTGCTGATGCAGAACGTGTCCGTCGCGAACTCTCAGAACGTGATTTATTAGTTGAGAGTTGGGGTGGAAAGATCCCTGATGTGGAGATCTCTGCCAAGCACGGAACAAATGTAGAAGATCTGCTGGAAACCATTGTTCTAGAAGCTGAAATGCTGGATCTGAAGTCCAAACCCACGGGTGCAGCACGGGGAATTGTTGTTGAATCACGTCTGGATAAGGGCGTTGGTGCTGTAGCAACAGTTTTGGTGAACCGAGGTAACCTGAAGATTGGTGATGCCTTTGTTTGTGGTGATTTTTCAGGACGTGTTCGCGCTCTGAATAATGATCATGGAGATAAAATTAAAACAGCTGGACCGTCTACACCTGTTGAAGTGCTCGGTTTTAGCGATGTTCCTCGAGCAGGGGATAACCTGCTTGTCATGAAAAATGACAAGGAAGCTCGTGAAGTAAGTAGCCAGAGACGAGAAGTTCGTCGTGAGCAAGACTTTAAACGAATGCGCCATTTGACCTTGGATGAGATCTCTCGTCAAATATCAGAAGGTAAAGTCAGGGAAGTCCCCTTATTGATCAAGGGTGATGTTGATGGATCCATTGAGGCCCTGGCGGATTCATTCATGAAAATGTCCACAGATGAAGTCGCGGTTAGAATTATTCATCGTGGTATTGGAATGATCAAAGAGTCAGATGTTCTACTGGCAGCAGCCTCAAAGGCTATTGTAATTGGCTTTAATGTTACTGCTGATAGCAATGCCAGACTCTTAGCGAAAGCTGATGATGTAGAGATTCGATATTACGATGTGATCTACGCCGCCGTAGACGATGTATTTCAGGCCTTGGAAGGTCTATTGGAACCAGATGTGGAAGAAAGAGAATTGGGTGTTGCTGAGGTAACAGACCTATTCAAGATTCCAAAAATCGGTGTTATTGCTGGGTCAATGGTCCTCTCAGGTGTGGCACGACGGGCTGCTAAGGTTCGTTTAGTTCGCGAGGGTGAGATTCTCTTTAATGGTGAACTGAATGCCCTGAAACGCTTCAAAGACGAAGTCAAAGAAGTGATGGAAGGCAATGAGTGTGGAATTTCACTGAAGGAGTTTACCAAGATCAAAGTGGGTGATAAAATCGAATTTTACACTGAAGATATTATTAAACGTAAATTGGAAGCGAAATCCAAATAGTAAGATTTGGGATAAGAAGTTAATATGGGAATAGCAAGAAAAGACCGGGTTGCAGAAGCGATAAAAGCTGCTGTAGCTGAATTTCTTATCTTGAATTTAGCAAATTCTACTCCTGGATTCATTTCAGTCTCAAAGGTTAGAGTTACTTCTGACTTGAAATTGGCTTATGTCTACTTCAGTATCTATGGAAGTGAAAAGGATGTTGCCTATAGTTTTAAGATTTTGGAAGGTCTTAATGGACGTGTCCGATTTCATGTGGGCAATGAAGTTCCACTAAAATTTGTTCCTAAGCTGAAATTCTTTATTGACGATTCACTTGAGTACACTGACAAGATGAATCGAGTCATGAAAGATATATGATCAACAACGAGCATATCATCAATATCAATAAACCAATGGACTGGACCAGTTTCGATGTCGTGAGGAAAGTTCGCTATACCACTAGGATCAAAAAAGTGGGTCATGCCGGTACATTAGATCCATTTGCAACCGGTGTACTGCTTGTTTTGACCGGAAAAAATACCAAACGACAGTCAGAGTTCATGGGTCTCCCAAAAACATATGTCGCTGACATTAAACTTGGGCAGAAAATGGATACTGGAGATCGAACAGGCGAAGTGATCGAGACATTAGCAATTCCAGAGCTAAATGAGACACACGTTCTTGAAGTTCTGAAGAGCTTTATTGGTGAAAGTGAGCAGATTCCACCGATGTATTCAGCAAAAAAAGTACAGGGGAAGACGCTCTATAAAATGGCACGTAAAGGTCAGACGGTTGAGCGACAAGCTTCAATCATCACGATCTATAATATAGAATTACTCGTCTTAAACCAGGATCAATTGAAGATCAGGGTGGATTGCGGAAAGGGAACCTACATCAGGGTTTTGGCCGAGGATATCGGCCAGAAACTGGGTACAGTTGCCCATGTAGAAGAATTACAAAGAACGGCGATAGGTGACTATCGCGTAGAGGATGCCTTGAGCATACCAGAGTTTATTGAAAAATGGAAATCGTCCGCTGCTTAGAAGAACTACCTGAGCTCTCAGGTTGTGTGGCTACTATCGGAAGTTTCGATGGTATTCATCGCGGTCACCAGGCTCTCATTAGAAAGTGCATCAAAGAAGCACATGTCCGTGAGTTGCCGTCGGTTTTGATCACGTTTCACCCACATCCGCAACTTTTGTTGCGTGATAGTGAAAAGCGACCCATCAGGTTATTAACCGGGATTGATGAACGGGCTACTCTCGTAGAGAAATATGCGCCTGTGGATATCATGCTGGTTTTGGACTTTAATCGAGGCTTCTCAGATATGAGTGCTGATGAATTCACCACCAAAGTTCTAGAGAATTCACTCAAGGTCAAGCATCTTGTGATTGGTTATGACCATCGATTTGGTCACCAGCGAGAGGGTAATGCTGAATGGCTTGAGGAACGTGGGAAGGCCAAAGGATATGATCTCAGTGTGGTCGGTCCAATCAACAATGAGGACATACCGGTGAGTAGTACACTCATCAGAGATCACATTCAGTCTGATCGTTTGGATTTGGCAAATGCCATGTTGGGTCACGCATACACTTTGTTTGGCAAGGTGGTTAAGGGTGAGCAACGGGGACAGAGTCTAAATTTCCCTACGGCGAATGTGGAACCAAATGTTGATAACAAATTAGTGCCCAATCATGGCGTTTATTTGAGCCGGGTTGAGACAAGTACATTCTCCAGCTTTGGGATGTGTAATATCGGTGTTCGTCCCACATTCAAGAATGGGGCAGAGATTACAATAGAAGTGAATCTTTTTAATGTCCCAGATGGTGAAGAGGATTTATACGGTAAAGAAGTGACCCTTGAGTTTTTACAAAAATTAAGAGATGAGAAGAAATTCTCAAGTGTAGATGATTTGATAGAACAATTAGAAAATGACAAGAAAACATGTATAGCGATAATCGAAAATTATCGAGATGTCTGAAGGAGGACATATGTCAATAACAAAAGAACAAAAAACAGCTCTCATTAAAGAATATGGTGAGAATGAGAGTGATACAGGCTCCACTAGTGTGCAGGTTGCGATTCTGACAACTCAGATTCGTACCTTGACCGAGCACTTGCAAGCCTTTAAAAAAGATCACCACAGCCGTCGTGGATTGCTCAAAATGGTTGGGCAACGTCGTCGTCTGCTGCGCTATCTTTACAAAGAAGATACCGCCAAATACAAAGCTGTAATTGAAAAGCTTGGTATACGAAAATAGGAATTGGAGAAATTTTGATTAAAAAAGAAATGATGTTGGGCGGCAGAACGCTTAGCCTTGAAACTGGCCGTATGGCTAGACAAGCCGGGGGATCTGTACTCGCAATTTATGGTGAGACAGCCGTTCTGGTTGCAGCTACAGCATCAAAACATGAAGATAATACGCGGGACTTTTTCCCGCTTCAAGTAGAATATCGTGAGAAAAGTTATGCTGGGGGAAAAATTCCAGGTGGTTTTTTCAAACGGGAAGCTAGACCAGCAGAGAAGGAAATTTTAAGTGCACGAATGACTGATAGACCGATTCGTCCGCTTTTTCCAGAGAGTTTTAACAATGAAACACAGGTAATTATTACCGTCGTTTCCAGTGATGGTGAGAATACAGCTGATGCACTAGGTACCATCGGTGCCTCGTTCGCTCTGTCAATCTCAGATATTCCCTGGAACGGACCTGTCGCATCAGTCCATGTTGGACGTATCGATGGTGAACTGGTATTGAATCCAACTTACGCCCAGCTCGAAGAATCTGAAATGGACATCACCATCACTGGTACAGCTACAGATGTTGTAATGGTTGAAGGTGAGGCCAAGGAAGTTTCTGAAGAAGTGATGGTTGAAGCTCTGATTTTCGCCCAAAAAGCGATTTCCGAAGTGGTTGCCTTTCAGCAGAGCATTATTGACGAGATCAAACCGGTTAAACGTGAACTCAAAGTTGATGATTCTAAAGATGCTATCAAGGCCGCTGTCGATGCTGCTATTGATGAAGCCGAATTATCAAAATTGAACTCAATAACCTTGAAGCTCGAGAGACAGGATGCCAGGAATGAAGCGAAAGATGCACTTATCGCCAAATTCGAGGAAGAATATCCTGATGACCTTAAGCTAGTTGGAGAAGTTTTCAGCAATCGCTTAAAAGCCAATATCCGTGAGCAGATCATGGCTAAGGGTGTTCGAGTAGACGGTCGCAAGCTGAAGGATATTCGTCAAATCACAGCCGAAGTTGGTGTAATACCAAGAGTTCATGGTTCTGCCCTGTTTACCCGAGGTGAGACCCAGGCTTTGGTCATTACCACTCTAGGTACAAAACAGGATGAGCAGATCATAGATGGTATTGATCTTGATTATAAGAAATCATTCTATCTGCATTATAATTTCCCACCCTATTGTGTTGGAGAAACAGGTCGAATCGGTTTTACAAGCAGACGCGAAATTGGTCACGGAAACCTGGCTGAAAGAAGTCTAAAATCATTTCTGCCATCAAAAGAAGATTTTCCTTATACCATCCGTTTGGTTTCAGAGATTCTTGAATCTAATGGTTCCTCCTCAATGGCCAGTGTTTGTGGTGGCTCACTTGCTCTTATGGATGCAGGTGTTGGCATCAACAAGACGGTTGCCGGAATTGCCATGGGATTGATCAGTGATGGGAAGAGATTCTCTGTCCTTTCTGATATCCTCGGTGATGAAGATCATTATGGTGACATGGACTTCAAGGTCACAGGTACAAAAGATGGTATCAACGCCATCCAGATGGATCTGAAGATCGAAGGTATCAGTGCAGAGCTCATGACTGAAGCTTTACATCAAGCCAAAGAAGGTCGTGAGCACATTATTGGTATCATGGAAGCTTCCTTACCAACTGCTCGCGAAGAACTGTCACCCAATGCTCCGAGCTTTATCACCATCAAGATCAAACAAGAGCAGATCGGTGATATTATCGGCCCAGGTGGTAAGATCATTAAAGCTATTCAGGCTGAGACTGGTGCCACGGTTGAGATCGAACAAGAAGGTCTTGTTTATGTCTTTGGCGAGAATGCTGAAGCTGCAGAGGCAGCCGCAGCCAAGATCAACGCTATTGTCAGAGTCCCCGTTGCTGGTGAAGAATTCGAAGGTGAAGTCATGCGTCTCATGAACTTCGGTGCCTTTGTAGAATTCTTACCTGGCAAGCAGGGTTTGGTTCATATCAGTGATCTTGAATACAGCCGCGTTGAAAAGGTTGAGGATGTTCTCAAGGTTGGAGATAAGGTCATGGTGAAACTCATGGAGGTGGATGACTCCGGTCGCTACAACTTGAGTCGCAAAGCCTTACTCGAAAAACCTGAAGGTTGGGTAGAGCCAGAGAAGAAACCTCGTCCTCCTCGTCGTGACAACCGCAGTAGCGGAGGTAGAGATCGCGGTCCACGTCGCGATAACAACCGACGGTAAAGGACCGAAGTGACATCACTTCGTAGACAAACTACATTATCGAACGGACTGACCATTGTTTCTGAAACAGTGGAAGCAGTCCGTTCGGTAGCTTTAGGCATTTGGGTTCGTACCGGTAGCCGTTATGAACCGGAAGAACTGACCGGAATTTCGCATTTTCTGGAACACACCGTTTTCAAGGGTACAAATAGCAGGTCGACCTATGACATTGCTGCATCCCTTGAGAGTGTAGGTGGCCATTTAAATGCGTTCACTTCCAAAGAGTACACCTGTTATCATGCCCGTTTTATGAGTGAGTATCTGGAAGAGGCCGTGGATGTCCTCTCTGATATTCTATTGCATCCAACATTTCCCGAATCTGAGATCGAGAGAGAGAAATCTGTCGTTCTTGATGAATTAAGAGATAGTCAGGATGTACCGGAAGAGATAGCTTTTGAAAAATTTGAGAAATATCTGTATCCCGGGAGTTCATTAGGGAGCCCTATTCTTGGGAATGAAGAGAGTATCAAATCATTCAATCCTAAAAAATTAAGCAATTATCTAGATCAACACTATGGCCCTGAAGACACGATTATCGTTGCTGCAGGGTATGTTGAACATGACGAGTTGGTTAAGCTTATTAGTGATCGCTACGATCGAAAACCAAGTGATAAGAATGATTTTGTGAAACTTGATTCCAGTTTATATGCAGCCGGGCAGGAAGTCAGTACAAAAGACATTCAACAGAGTCATCTTATTCTGGGCTTGCCCATATTTGATATCTATGATGAGCGTCGATACGATGTGGCAGTCCTTAACTCAATCCTCAGTGGGGGAATGAGTTCAAGATTGTTTCAGAATATTCGTGAAGCACATGGTGTTGCTTATCAGATATTCTCATTTGTGAATCTTTATCGCGATAGCGGTTCGTTTGGTGTTTATTTGGCTACTGATCCGGCAAAGCGAGAACTTGCTTTAGAATTAACATATAAAGAATTAGAAAAACTTGTCAATGACCCTGTTAATGAAGATGAGCTGGAGAAAGTTAAAGCCCAATACAAATCAGGGGTGGTGATGGGTGATGAGTCTATGGAAAGACGGATGTTACGCCTGGGTCGTCAACAGATCTATTATGGTGAAAACATTAGTTTAGATATATTTTTAGAGAAAATAGAACAGATTGATGCGCCAAGAATACATACATTGGCACAAGAATTGTTCAATCCTGAATTGTTTTTTACAAGTATATTGGAACCTGCCAACTGAGAGGCAGCAACATAGGAGGCGATTATGATCGTCGGGCTACCAAAAGAGATTAAAACCAATGAAAATCGGATTGCAATGACACCTGGTGGTGTTGAATTGCTAGTTAGTAATGGCCATCAAGTCATCGTAGAAGATAATTGTGGAATCAATAGTGGCTTTACCAATGAAATGTATGTTGGAGCCGGTGCCACGGTTGAAGTGGACGTTGACAAGGTATGGGCACAAGCTGAAATGATTGTTAAGGTTAAAGAGCCTCAGGCTGTTGAAATTGCACGCTCCCGACCTGGACAGATCGTATTTACTTATTTCCACTTCGCTGCCGATAAAGATCTGACCTTGGGCTTCTTGGAATCTAAGGCCTGGGCAGTTGCTTACGAAACTATTGAGAATAGAAGAGGTAAACTTCCTCTCCTGGAGCCTATGAGTGAAGTTGCCGGACGCATGGCAACACAGGAAGGTGCCCGTATTTTAGAACACATTAGTGGAGGGCGTGGAGTCCTGCTCGGTGGCGTTCCCGGTGTACATCCTGCAACGGTATTGGTCCTTGGTGGTGGAATTGTAGGTACTCAGGCAACCAAGATCGCAGCCGGTATGGGTGCTCATGTCTATATTATGGATATTGACCTGGATAGACTTCGCGAACTTGATGATATCATGCCCAAGAATGTTACTACACTCTACAGCTCACCTGCAAATATTCGCGAATTATTACCAAAGGTAGATTTGGTTGTTGGTGCAGTACTCTTGCCTGGCGCCAAAGCGCCAAAACTCATTAACCGGGAAATGCTTAGCCTGATGAAGAAAGGCTCTGTTATTGTTGATGTGGCCGTTGATCAGGGTGGTTGTGTGGAAACATGCAAACCGACAACCCATGAAAGCCCAACATTTGTAGTAGATGGTGTTGTGCATTATTGTGTGGCTAATATGCCTGGAGCTGTTCCTTATACATCGACCATTGCCCTAACCAATGCAACGCTGCCATATGTCATCAAGTTGGCTAATGATGGGGTAGAGGCTGCTCTAAAAGCTGATTCAGGTTTTGCTTTAGGACTTAATATGGTTGATGGAAAAGTGACCTGTGAAGCAGTAGCTGACGCCTTTGGTTTGGAGTACACCCCAGTCGAACAAGTGTTGAGTTAAGCTTTGTCCTTCCCTGTTTACAACAGGGGCCTGGTTTACCATAAGGTCTCTGATACACGTGAATGGGGTGTAACCACTACAACACCCAAACAGTTTAAAACCCAGATTGATGGTCTTCATCAACTGGGTTTTACTTTTTCTACCATTAAAGACCACGATCCTGGAAAAGATCAGATTCTGATCACTTTTGATGATGGTTATTCATGCATCAAGGAATACGCGGCACCGATTTTAGAAAGTGTCAATGGTGCAGCCACAGTGTTCGCAATTTCTGATTTTGCAGGTAAGAAGAATTCTTGGGATTACTTTCCCGAGTCTAAGCAAGTAAGTCATATGAGTTGGTCAGAATTGAGAGAATTAAGTGATGAGGGTTGGGAAATCGGTTCTCACGGTCGCACCATAGACGATTGATCAATATGAGCTCTGAACGAATAAAAGATGAATTGCTTGGTTCTAAAAAACGCATAGAGGATGAGCTTGGTACAGAGGTTAAGACCTTTTGTCCTCCTTTTAATGCCTGGAACAGTGAGTTGATAGATCAGATTGAGCAGGTTGGTTATACAAAGATCGCTATTTCTTACCCGCTAAACGGTTTACCGAAATGGTCAGGTGAGTTTGTTCCACGCTTGGGAGTCTATTTGCATGACATTATGCCTTTATTCATGGGAAAAATATTTGCGAATCCCTTGGCGCCTATAGCCGTACTAGAACAACAATTAATCAATATTGCCGGGGACGGAAAAATCTTAGAGAATTGGTTAAAACCTCTACCTCACACGCTGTAAGGCCTGTCTATAAACTAAATATAGATTCACGATTCTCAATAGCCCCGGGCGGTCATTGAGCTAGCCGAAATGTAACCTGGGGTTAGTAAATCTCCCGATATATATGATCCTGCTTAAGAGCTGGTTTAAACCAGCTCTTAAGCAGGATCATTAATTCATGGCGTGCTGATCAACACCCGACTGAAGTCGGGTGCTATTGATATTAATGGAAAAAAAAGGTGCGGAGAAGGTGGGATTGACTGAACCTCCATCACTTCCGTGATTCCGTTCGTCTTACTTCGCTACGCTACGTTTCGAACCTACAGAGCTTTGCTGAAAGCCCGTTCAGGTTCGAATATATGATTGTGCAGTTGGTGCGGAGAAGGTGGGATTCGAACCCACGGTACGTTGCCGCACACACGCTTTCCAAGCGTGCGCCTTAAGCCACTCGGCCACCTCTCCAGTTCTTTCAAAATGCTAAGTAATCCTTAGCGGCCGCCAATATATTTACTTACTCAGATTTCGCAAAAGTTAATTATTTTAATCAGTGGTAGGAATAATAAGATTCTGTACATCCAACGCTTGAAATAACCTCTGATTAGTGCTTGAATACCAGCGTGTTCGCTAGATCACAAGACTCACGTAAAGACTTGTTTCAAACACGACTTATTATAAATTTAGAGAATTGTTAAAAATGGCCTTTATGGCTAATTGCAAAATTGGATGAACACGTGTTGAATATGAAAAGTATAAGTCGGGTACGATTTGTAAGAATATTTTCAATTCTGAGCATTTTGCTCATGATGCAAATTCCCTTATCT
Organism: uncultured Lentisphaeria bacterium; assembly: GCA_964578155.1. GTDB lineage: Bacteria > Fidelibacterota > UBA8477 > UBA8477 > JABMPR01 > JABMPR01. Next base: position 8,599 of record CAZOBQ010000029.1, on the reverse strand, counting down.
ATCAGGGCCCAAGAGGCAGATCTATTTGGTGCTGAAGATGACAGCTTGCTCTTTGGTGATGAATTCGATTTGGGTGGTGATGATACATCATTTGATTTCGATGATGATTCTGGTGCTGATGATAGTTTCAATTTTGATGACGAGGAAGATGCCAGTGACACTGAATCAGCAGAAGATGACTTCTTTGGCGATTTTGAAGAAGAGACTGAAGCTGAAGAAACAGTTGCTGACACAGTAGCTGAGGATGACTGGGGCTTAGACAATTCTGCCGGTTATGATGATTTGATCACTCGCACTGTTGATGGAGAGCCAATACTTCTGGAGGAGGATTATAGTCATCCTTTAGATTTTCGCGACAATGTTCGTGGTACGATTTTAGAAAATACCGGGTTCACAATTTCACTCTATTCTCCTCAGTACGTTGCTGACGGACTCACAACCTGGCACTCCTATCTTGACTTCTCTTTAACCACAGCTCTGCCATGGCATATTCAAATGAATCCGGTTGAGCTGACATTTGCCATTGATATCTCAAGTTTTAATTTCAACAACACATTTCCATCTGGCGGCGATTTTAAAGGCGTAAGCGTAATGCCTATGGCCACTGTATCAGTTTTCGGTTTTGAGCTTGAGACAGGAATTGGGGCGTATTATCCTAGTTTCGGTGCATTGGTAGGATTGGGATATTCATACCAATTCCATTCCATATTCTTCTCAACAGGATATCGCTGGAATTGGGCAAATAATATTGATCCTATTGGTGCTAACTGGTGGTTGGAACCCAGGTTTACAGTCGGCGTAAGGCTGTGGTAATTGAGGTCCTCAAACTTTTAATATGTTCAGCTCCGGACAAATATTACCAATCCTCACTTTGGCCTGCATCATGCTGACGTCGAACTATGCTCAAGATATAAACACGAGCTCTACCCAGGCTGAGGATAGTCTTTCAGTAGAGGATCAGGAGAACACCAACACTCAAGAGTCCGATTTGGACTATGACGCTTTGGTAAAAGAATTATACGGTGACCCTGAATCTAAATCTGAAGAACCAAAGGTTATTGAGAGCGAGGTTATAGAAGAGGGGAGAAAGCGGACACCGGTAAAAGGCTTGGCACCTGGCAAGTTCGCAAATAGCAGGTTGAATGGGATTCATATTTCTGTTAATGCCGCTTCTCCTTATGCTGTGGCCAATCAGCTTCTATCCTGGTACTCCTATATCGATGCTGGTGTGAGCATAAAATTGCCCTATGAGATTCTTGTAGAAAATATTCCGCTCTATCCCTTATTTGAGGTCTCCACCTTTAACTTTGAGAATTCGTATCCAAGTGGAGGCTCCTTTACAGGACTGGCTTATATAGGTCAGGTCTCTGCTATTGGGGATCAAGCGGCTGCTGTCCTGGGATTTGGTTTTTGGGATGGCAATCTTGGCAGCATGATGGAAGCCAACTATCGGTTTAGACCAACCACGAACACCTTCTTTCGTCTCGGGACACGAGGTGTATTAATGACAAATGTTGAACCACTGGGCGAAGTCTGGTGGCTAGAATTTAGACTTTCAATGGGAATTGAACTATGAAACGATCTGACCTGAAAACCTCATCAAAAATAAACTTATTTTTAGGAATATTTCTAATTGTTGGTGCTGGGATGTCCATGGGACAATCTTTCACACCTACAGGGGGAACGGTCGTTGCTAACTATTGGAATTCAACCAACACAGGTGGAACAGCGATATTTACTGGTACATCGGTAGGTGAAAACTATTTCTATGTGAAAATTAGCGTTGATGGCGGTGCCTTAGTTACAATTACTGGGGGTGAAGGTTTTATGACAGCCGGAGAGTCAATAAATGTGGCTCTCACATCAGGTAATATAGAAACTGCAGGTTCAACACTGTCCGATGGGGAAACCTATGAAATGTATGCTGTGCTGAACTCAGGTGCAGCCCCAGTTGATACGATTAAGTTAACATCATCAGCCGTTACAGTTGATAAAACCGTACCCACAGGATTTACCGTGGGAGGTATAACAGCAGTTGGGAATAATGTCGTTTCAAACAAATGGAATGGTACCAATACATCCATTGACGTGAGTGTGCCAATTGGTAATGACAATTCACTCCTCACCCCTGGTGAAGTTCAATTATTAGGTAAGATAGGGTCGAACCCCTACGAGGATCTTGGTGCTGCATCAGTCATCACAGGAATTAACACCACTAAAACAATGTCAATAGCCTCGGCAACTCTGGAATCACTTTTAGGATTTACTGATGGTCAAATTATCTATATAAAAGCAGAAATTACTGATAAAGCGGGTAATCTCACCACTGGCGATGCCGGTACATCAGAGCTTACTATTGATCAAACAGCCCCGACAATTAGCAGTGTTGCAGGAACACCAAGTAGTGGTACTCTGGGGATCGGTGACGCCACAACAAGTATTACTGTAACATTTGATGAGGTCGTTAGGCTCTCCAGCGGAAATCTTGAAATAACTTTAGAAACTGGTGCTATTGACCAGGTACTTGTTATTGGCTCGGCATCAATTGACAATGTCAATTCTGCCTCTCAAACATATACCGTTCAGGCTGGGGATGAATCAACCGATCTAACCGTTGGTAGTTTAGATCTATCTGGTGGAAATAATTTACGGGATGCTGCTGGGAATGATGCAAATCTCAATATTCCAGGTGGAAGCAACCTCGGTGATAACGCAAATATCGTAGTTGATGGAGTCCTTCCTACTGTTAATAGTATTACTTCTACGACCGCAAATGGGAATTACTCAGTAGGTCAGGATATTAATATAACAGTGAATTTTAGTGAAGCTGTTACCCTAGCCAGTGGAAATCTACAAATTCAACTGGAAACAGGTACAGTAGATAGAACTGTGAGTATCTCAAGTATTACTAACAGTACCTCGGCAAGCGGAACATATACAGTCCAAACAGATGATGAGAGTAGTGACTTGAGTGTAAATGGCCCATTAACATTGTCTTCAGGAACGATACAGGATGCTGCGGGAAACGATGTTGATCTTGCAGTAATTACCAATCTTAGTACGTCCAAAGCCATTGTTATTGATGGTATTACACCAAGTGCTGTTAACCTTGCCGGTGGCGGCGGAACTGTCGTTGCAACTGGGGGAACTGTAATAGCCGGCTATTGGAACAGTACCAATACTGCCCTCGCTGTGGTAGTTCCCATAGCCGCAGATGCTAGCCTCAATGGCGGCTCGGTTCAACTTCAAGGATATTGGGGAGTCGTTGGTGGAGCTCAAAATCTTGGCAGTGCACAAACAATTGATGCCACTGGAACCAATAAAACAATAACCATATCCTCAGGGGTATTAGAGGCATTTGGAGGCTTCGCAGAGAATGAAGTGCTAAAGATCGTCGCTCTAGTGACAGATATTGCCAACAATACAAGTTCACTTGGTACGGATAGTGATGATGAGATTACCATCGATCAAACGGCAGCCAATATAATAGATATTACCACGACTGCCGCGGATGGATACCTGATACCGACGAATACAGCTGATATTACAGTAACATTTGATGAGGTTGTGACTCTAAGTGGTGGAAATCTTGAGATCGAGTTAGAAACTGGTACTACTGACAGAGATTTGATCATAAGCACAATTAGCAGCAGTACAACCGGTACAGGAACCTATACAGTCCAGGCTGGTGATGCCAGTAGTGACTTAACCGCCAATAGCGCAAGTCTGTCAGCAGGAACACTTTTAGATGCTGCTGGGAATTCGGCAAATCTGCTCCTTCCCGGTTCGAGTAATCTAGGTGATAATTCAAATTTGATCATTGATGGCAACGTACCCACAATCACAAGTATTACATCTACAACCCCAGATGGAGATTATTCCATTGGGGAAGACGTGAATATTACCGTGAATTTTAGTGAAGCTGTAACTCTCAGTGGCGGGGATTTGCAAATTCAATTGGAAACCGGTGCTGTTGATCGTACGGTTAGTATCTCCAGTATTTCAAACAGTTCTAGTGCAAGTGGTACCTATACTGTACAGAGTAATGATGAGAGTTCAGACCTAAGTGTCAATGGACCACTCACATTATCGGCTGGCAGTCTCCAAGACATAGCCGGTAACGATGTTGATTTTGCGCTAGGGACGAATTTAAATGTTCCACATGCTATAGTTATAGACGGTGTAGCACCAAGTACAGTCAATCTGGCTGGTGGCTTAGGAACTATCATTGCAACTGGAGGGACTGTTGAAGCTGGTTATTGGAATAATACAAATACGGCTTTATCAATTGTTATTCCAATTGCGGCAGATGCTAGTTTATTAAATGGAACTGTTCAGGTAAAGGGCTATTGGGGTGTCGTAGGTGGCGCTCTGGATCTTGGTAGCCCCCAAACAATTCTTGCTACTGGTACCAATAAAATAATACCTATTTCAGACGTTACGTTTGAAGCTTTAGGGGGAGGTATTACTGAAGGCGAAATTCTAAAAATTGTTGCAATAGTAACGGATGAAGCTGGAAATTCTAGCACTGTGGGAACAGAAAGCGATGACGAGATCACCATAGATCAAACATCTCCCGCTGTGAGTAGCATAAGCTCTACTACAGCAAATGGTTACCTCATCCCAACCAACACTGCAAATGTAACAGTCACCTTTGACGAAGCGGTAACCTTAGCCGGCGGGAATCTTGAGGTTGAGCTGGAGACAGGAGCAACGGACCAGACAGTGAGTATTGGAACCATTAATTCCAGCCTCACAGCATCCGGGACGTATACAGTTCAGACAGATGATGTGAGTAGTGATCTCAATGCAAATAGTCTTGATCTGTCAGCCGGGACTCTGCTTGATGCGGCTGGTAATTCTGCTGATCTAACTATACCGGGTGGATCCAATCTCAGTGATAACAAAGATTTAGTTGTAGATGGCATCGCGCCCACCATTTTGAGCATAACATCCACCACACCTGATGGTGATTATGCCATTGGAGAAGATATCAATGTTACCGTCACCTTTAGCGAGGCAGTTACTTTGAGTGGTGGAAATTTACAGATTGAATTGGAGACGGGCAGTCCTGACCGAGTTGTCTCTATTTCAACAATTGCAAATAGCAGCACTGCGTTGGGAACATATACTGTTCAGAGTGGGGATGTAACGAGTGCGCTGGCGGCAAATACGCCGCTGACCCTTTCCAGTGGTACACTGAAAGATGTGGCTGGAAATAATGTTGATCTTGCTGTGACCACAAATATTGATGCTGCAAGTGATATTGACATCGATGGAATTATTCCAACAACAGTTGACCTGGCTGGTGGGGCAGGTAGTGTCGTTGCGACAGGTGGTACAGTGAAAGCAGGATACTGGAATAATATCAATACTGCATTATCGGTAGTAGTTCCCATTGCTGCAGATGCGAGTTTGCTGAACGGAAATGTTCAGCTCAGAGGCTATTGGGGTACTGATGCTGGAGCGGCAGTGGATCTTGGAAGTGCTCAAATCATTGCTGCGACTGGTACAAACAAAACAATTTCTCTCCCAGCGCTTACCGTCGATACCTTTGGAGGTTTTGATGAGGGAGAAATATTAAAAATAATAGCCGTGGTTACAGACGCAGCAGGTAATTCTAGTGTTGCTGGTACTGAAAGTGACGATGAGATCACAATTGACCAGACGGCTCCCGAGATTACAAGTTTGAGTTCAACAACGGCCAATGGTTATTTAATTCCCACCAGTACTGCGAATGTGACTATCACATTTGATGAAACTGTGACGCTCAATAATGGAAACATACTCATTGAATTGGAGACGGGAACCACAGATCAGTCGGTAACAATTAGCACAGTGAATGCTAGTTTGACGGCAAGTGGTACATACACAGTACAAACTGATGACAATAGTAATGATTTAAATGCGAATGGTATCACGCTTTCTGCTGGTACCCTATTAGATGCGGCAGGTAATTCTGCAAATTTATCCATCCCAGGCGGGAATAATCTAGCTGACAATGCGGCGCTCATTGTTGATGGGTCAGCTCCAGAGATTGTTAGTGTAACTTCATCTAGCGCAGATAATAATTATGGGGTTGATAGTAACATAGATGTTACCGTCGAGTTTTCTGAGCTAGTTACCTTATCCGGTGGTGAGTTATTGATTCAGATGGAAACTGGTACCGTAGATAGAACAGTAACGATCAGTTCCATTAGCTCAAGCATATATGGTTATGGCACCTATACAGTTCAGGCAGGCGATGAAAGTAGTGATTTAAGTGTAAATGGACCTCTCACACTTTCAGGTGGAAATATCCAGGATGGTGCTGGAAATGATGCTGATCTCGCAGTCCCGGTTAATATATCTGATGGTAGCGATATCATCATTGATGGTGTTGCCCCAGGTGCATTTACTGTTGGAACAGTAGTGACAGTTGGTGATCCTGTCGTAACAGGGTATTGGAACAATCTAAATACCGGTATGACGGTAATTGTCCCTATAGCAAATGAAGCAACGCTTGAGAGTGGATCGGTTCAGATTCAGGGTTACTATGGTGATATCAGTGGAGCCGCAAATATTGGCTCGGCAACCAACATTGTTGCAGGTATGTTGGGTACAACAACTACTGAATTCACTATCACAGAAGCAAATATTATTGCTGGCGTTGGGGTAGTTGAGGGCCAGACTTTAAAAATAACTGCATTGATTACTGATAATTCAGGAAATGGAACCACTGGTACTCAAAGTGTAGATGATTTTTACATGGATGTAACAGACCCTGATATTTCGGCAATTACCTCAATACCAACTGCTGGAACCTATAAACTTGGTGAGACAATTGATGTAACTGTGACGTTTACTGAAAATGTTGTCCTGTTAAGTGGTGATATGGAAACAACGCTTGAAACAGGTGTTGTACTGACCAGTGTAGAGGCCGATTTGGATGGCAGTGGTGCTGCCGTTACTGAAACTTATACCATTGAAGAGGGCGATGAATCATCGGACCTCAGTGTAACAAGTATTGGATTGACTGCTGGTACCCTTCGTGATCTAGCAGGAAACGATTTTCCAGTTGGTGTTCCACCACTGGGAACGAACTTGAGCGACAATAGCAATTTGGTGATAGATGGAGCACCACCAACCATTACACTTATATCAACTGGTCTGGCAGATGCTAGCTATGGTGTTGATGATGTTATTGATATTACAATAACGTTTGAAGACCCTGTTACTTTATCTGATGGAAACACCCTTCAAATGACATTAAACACTGGTCAAGTTGTTTCCATCGCCAGTGCTGACATTATTAGCACTACTTCGGCCACTGGATATTATACCATACAGGTAGGCGATGTGACAGCAACGGAGCTTGATGTTTCAAGTTTAGCTCTTGATGGAGGTACCCTCCAGGATGTTGCCGGAAATGATCTCTCTTTAGCTATCGGTGCTCCAAGTTTCTTCTCAGAAGCACATGACATAGTGATTGACGGTATTTATCCACAAGCTTTTGATACTGGCGATTTAACTGTTGTTGGAGATCCAGTAGTAAGTGGATACTGGAACACACTGAATGATTCTATTTATGTGGAAATCCCTGTTACGGGAGCAGATCTTTCATTAGATGGCGGTACTGCCCACATAGAAACCAGATTAGATGCCAATGATTTCACCACAATTGGAAATTCTGTTCCTGTTGGTACCAATGACGTTTTGGTGGGTGTCTCTAGAGATGAATTACAAACACAGCTCCCAGGCTATTTTGGGGGTGAGCTTCTAGAAGTGAGAGGGGTTCTGACTGATGTTGCAGGAAATGCCACAATTGGAGCTACAAGTCTTACCACTTTGACCAATGACCAAGTCAATCCGACTCAAACCGTCACTGGAGATATTGTGGTAGCGGGAGGCAATGAGGTACAGGGTTATTGGAATCTCACGAACGAGACACTTACGATTTCTACACCGCTTGATGATGATGCATCTATGATAGGTGGCGTATTCCAAATGAAGGGACGAAAAGACTTAGAAGCAGGTAGTGATGTTGGCTCAGATTCAATTCTGACCACAGTGAATACAACGATGGAAACAATACTTACAGTAGCAGATCTTACAAACGGTGGATTCCTTGCTGGGGTTAGTGGTACTTCTCTATCTTTTTGGGCTGAGCTCACTGATGTTGCAGGAAACGTTATTGATGGTGTTACAGGAGTAAATACAGTAATAGTCGATCTGGATGCTCCATCTGCCTTTAATGTTGGAGCAGTCATCGCCACAGCTTCGGATGCAGATGGTGTCGTTGTTGAAGATGCTTTCAATATATCCAATGATGGCATATCTGTGACCATAACTATCGAGGATGATGCCACTCTGGTAGACGGCCAGCTAATCACGCAAATCAAAGCCGGTGCAGAGGACTATGTTGCCGTTGATACCAGTACCATTCCAATTGAGGATGTTGACCAAGAAGTCCTCATAGATCGTCCCACGCTGGAAACTCTAGTAGGTTGGGCTGATGGTGTCGATCTACTGACCAAGGTTATTATGATCGATCGCGCTGGGAAATAAACCGAGGGAACCCCAAGTACTAATGAATTACGCATTGATCTCACCGCTCCTT
>CAZOBQ010000028.1:0-22413 GCA_964578155.1 uncultured Lentisphaeria bacterium | reverse complement strand
TATACTCCTACGAAGTTGATAATTAACACCAAAGGAGACCACCATGAACTTAGCACACACAACCAGCAGCAGAATACTTAGCAGCCTGGCCAGTTCGATGATTGCAGGCGCCTTGGTTTTTAGCATTTACCTGTGCTTTACCAACACGATTCAATATATCTAAAGTAGAATTCACCCACTTTTCTATATATAACCCGTCTTCATTTCATTACGACGGGACAAGACTCCACTAACATCCCCCCCTTCAGCATCGGTTGTGGGGGGATTTTCTTTAATAATATGCTTCACCATGCCTTTCAACTGGATATATTGGTTTAGATTTATTTTACCGATTGTCTATTGAAAAGGACTGCTCCATGAATTCGTTAACATCCTGGCAAAAATACAAGAATAATCTCTATTCAAATGAAGCACTTGGGTTCTACTTAGACCTCAGTGATACCGGAATAACAGAGACTGATCGCAGTAATGTGGTTCCGCTGTTTAATAAAGCGCTGGAAGCCATGGGAGCGCTTGAGAAGGGCGCTATTGCAAATCCGGACGAGAACAGACAGGTCGGTCATTACTGGCTTCGCGATCCGGGATTAGCACCCAGTTCCGAGATCAGAACTCAAATTGAAGAGACAGTTGAATCCATCATATCATTCAGTAAACAAATTCATCAAGGGACCATCCTCACACCTTCAGGTGAACCCTTCACCAACATACTCCTTATTGGAATCGGTGGCTCAGCGTTAGGTCCACAATTCATTGCGGATGCTCTGGGGACAAGTGATGGTCTCAGTATTGACTTTTTGGACAATACCGATCCTGATGGTATTGATCATACTTTAAATTCCATTTCAGGGCTGCTGTCACAGACCCTGGTCATTGTGATCTCAAAATCTGGTGGCACAGCAGAAACTCGTAACGGGATGCTAGAAACACAGGAATTTTTTAGCCGACATAATTTGGATTTTCCAAAACAGTCCGTAGCAATTACCGGAGAAGGAAGTCAGCTTTACAAAACTTCCATCAATGAAAAATGGCTCTCAATTTTCCCAATGTGGGATTGGGTTGGTGGCAGAACATCCATTATGTCTGCAGTCGGCTTGTTGCCAGCGGCTCTATTGGGCGTGGATATAAATGCTCTCTTGTCCGGAGCAAAAGTCATGGATCAACTCACTCGAGAGAAAGGAATCAATGACAACCCTGCTGCCCTTTTAGCTCTCTCCTGGTACATAATTGGCGAAGGCAAGGGCAACAAGGACATGGTACTTTTACCATACCGAGACCGATTAATTCTTTTCAGTAGGTATCTTCAACAACTTATCATGGAATCGATTGGTAAAGAGTTAGACCTGGACGGTAAGATCGTCCAACAGGGAATTGCAGTATATGGCAATAAGGGTTCCACCGATCAACACGCCTATGTCCAACAATTGAGAGATGGGCTTGATAATTTTTTCGTCACTTTCATTGAGGTTTTATCTGAACGCCAGGGACAATCAATTCTCGTAGATAATGATAATACCAGCGGTGAATACCTATTCGGATTCTTCAAAGGGACACAAACTGCACTAAAGCAGAATAATCGACGATCATTAACTATCACCATCGAAGATTTAACACCAAGCACTGTTGGTGCCTTGATCGCTTTATATGAACGAGCCGTCGGCTTCTATGCTTCATTTGTTAACATAAATGCCTATCACCAACCAGGTGTTGAAGCTGGCAAAAAAGCTGCAGGTAAGGTGTTGGAAACAAAGAATCGTATCACTGACCTGCTTTCTGAGGTAGATCAAGCTCTATCAATTGAGGATATTATCTCTCGGCTGAATCTTCAGGGTGAAGAGGTGCTTGTCTACCACATTTTGCGACACTATGCAGCAAACCACTCTCTCAATGTTCAGGGCTCATTCTATGACCCTGAAAATCTCAAGGTGAGTAAATCTTAATTCTCAACTGGCCAACCTAAATTTATAGATAAACGGCAGCTCCTGGGAGAAACTGCCGTAGGGATGTGGTGTTTTTCAACACCGGGATGAACAATTCTGTTTGGGGATTGCTTCCACGACCATTATACATCCTTGAATGTGCTTTTCTATCAGGCATCCCCCTATTTTAGCAAAGGATATCCCTCACTCGTCATTGCCTGCCGCTTGTTTTATAGTAATTCCACCTTATAATAATGCATGGCTGGCTGGCTAATTATTTCCTCTGAACAAAACCTTGAGATCACATCAAATCTTGGATATACAGTACAAGGGCTAAAAAAACGCCATCGTAAGAAGGCATTTCATATGGAACCCAATGACGCTTTCTTCTTTTATATCACTGGCATACAGAAGTTGGCGGCCATGGTAAGGCTTGAGTCCTTTGTGAACGAGGCTGAGGATAAGATTTGGGTTAATCTTGGGAAAGATCCAGAAGAATGCTACCCCTGGCGGTTTGATATCAAGCCCGAGATAATCCTTGAAAAATCTGACTGGATGTTGATGGAAGATTTTTCTAAGCGTTTACTCCACTTCAAAAAATGGCCTGAGAAAAACTGGAGACTTGGACTCCAGGGACAGGTGCACGCCTTACGCGAAGAAGATACCTTGACCCTAGAACAAGCCTTCAAGCTAGCAAAACCACTATAATTTGATAAATTGCCTTTAAGCATACTCCGTTTTCGGTGTAATATTTGCACAAACATAAAAGAACAAACAGGAATAATATCATGACTTTCAATTTAGATACAAAAAAACATACTTTGCGATTACTTCACCATAACGTTGGCATTGTTTCCTCAGGAAGTGGGAATGATACTGTTGGTGCAACAGTTACCTGGTTCACTCAATCTAGTTTTGAGCCACCCCTGATCACCATGGCAGTCAAAGCGGACAGCCGTCTCTATGAAGCCATCAAATCAAATCAAAATCTTGTTATCAGTCTTGTTAGTCAGGGTGATAAAGCGGTGGCAGGCGCTTTCTTCAAACCAGGTAACTGGGATGGGAATCAATTCGGCGGATTTGAAGCAAAAGTTCATGAATTTGGTGGAGCTATTCTTGACGCTAGTCCAGCCTGGATGGCGTGCGAGGTAAAACAAATTATTGAAGAAGGTGATCACCATGTGGTCATCTCTCAGGTCGTTGATTCGGGAATTAATAAAGAAGCAGAATTAGCCATGTGTCTCTCTGAGACTGGATGGCATTACGGAGGATAATTTTTATGCTCACAGGTTGGGAAAAAGCAATTTTCATTCTAGTTCTCCTTGGTTCACTCGGTGCTACCAGGATTACGTTTGGCAATATGTTCAAGATCATTTCAAGAGGTGCTTTAGGCATCGATTGGATTTTGATATTTAAGCGAATCCCGACTGGAATACTTGCATTTCTAGGTCAACCTCTATTCAAAACACGACTCTTGGCAACGGTAATACATACTGGAGTAGCCTGGGGATTTATACTTTACATGTTGGTCAATTTCATCGATATCATCTATGGATTGGTTCCTGGCTTCCATTTTTTTCCTGATTCGTTTGTGGGTAATCTTTATCGTTTATTTGTTGATATATTCAGCATAATCGTCCTATTGGGTGTCGTCTATTTTCTTTTCCGTCGATTTATTCAGAACGATCCAGCTCTACGTATCAATGAGACAGTTCTCGTGAATGAAAAAGCACGCAGTGGAGTCTATCGAGATTCTGCATTGGTCGCGTTCTTCATTTTCTTTCATGTTGGTTTTAGGTTCGTAGGCGCATCTTTTGAGCTAGCACAAGCTCAGGGTGATGTTTTCCAACCTGCCGCTTCAGTACTGGCACTTTGCTGGGAAGGGATGGATCACAATATCCTCGTATTCGGGGAACATGCAGCGTGGTGGCTGGCCATTGGTTTAATCTTAGCCTTTATCCCCTATTTCCCCACTACCAAACATGCTCACCTATTTATGGGTCCTCTGAACCACATGATCACTGATAATACCATGACTGCAGCTTCGTTTGAAACCATTAATTTTGAAGATGAATCTCTTGAACAATATGGTGCTAGCCTACTTGAGCATTTGCCGCAAAAACACATATTGGATGCATATGCCTGCATCATGTGTAATCGCTGTCAAGATGCTTGTCCAGCGTATATCACTGGTAAACCGCTTTCTCCCTCTGCCATTGAGGTGAACAAGCGCTACCATATCCGCGAACATGTAAGTGACCTGGCAAATGGACAGGACTCATCTGAAAAGCTATCCGATTGGCTATTAACTGAAGATGCGATCTGGGCCTGTACCAGCTGTGGGTATTGCGTGGAAGTTTGCCCGGTAGCCAACGAACCCATGGTTGACATCCTTCGAATCAGGCAAGATCTGGTCATGATGGAAAGCAAATTCCCTAAAGAGGCTGTCACAACCTTCAAAAATTTAGAGGTTAATGGCAATCCATGGGGACAATCTCCGCAGGATCGTGAAAAGTGGGTTGGAGATTTGGATGTTCCTAAAATGAGAGACAAGGGTGAAGCTGAATATCTCTACTGGGTAGGTTGTGCAGGTGCCTACGATGCTCGTGGTCAGGCTGTATCTCAAGCCATGGCTAAATTAATGAATATGGCTGATGTAGATTACGCAATCCTGGGGACAGAGGAAACTTGCACCGGTGATTCTGCCAGACGTCTTGGGAATGAATACTTGTTTCAGATGTTAGCCCAGCAGAATATAGAAACATTTGATAATTATAAAGTTAAGAAAATTATCACCCAATGTCCCCACTGTTTGAATGCTTTGAAAAATGATTACCAGGCTTTGGGTAAAAACTATGAGGTTATTCACCATACTGCATTCCTGGAGGACCTCGTCCAGCAAGGTAAATTGACCCCGAGCAAGACGAATAATACCAAACTTAGTTATCACGATTCATGTTACTTGGGTCGCCACAACGATATCTATAGTTCACCCAGGAATGTCATTAGTGCCATCCCGGGTGTTGAACTTGAGGAATTCCCACGTTCAGGTAATGAAGGTCTATGTTGCGGTGCCGGCGGTGGTAGAATGTGGCTTGAAGAGACCCTTGGTGAGAAAACGATCAACGTGGAACGTATGGAAGATGTCAAAGCGGTTCAACCTGATGGGGTTGCTACAGCATGTCCCTTCTGTTCTACCATGATCAACGACGGTTTAAAAGCTGAAGAGTTGAATGCAGATAGCAAAGATATTGCTCAATATTTACTAGAGTCTATTGAGGAATAGATACTAGTCTCCAGGACTCTCTTTTCCGTCTTTGCGAGCCTGAAAGGCGCGGCAATCTCAAGTTGTTTTATTTAACACTTAGCTGAGATCGCCACAGTCGCCCTGTTCCTGGGCATTTCATTAAGTCCGAATCCCTCGACTCCGCTCGGGATGACGAATGAAGAGTGTCAGCATGACAAACAATCTGTTGATCGACTCCTTCGCGAAGACAATTAAGGGAAAATCCTCGAAAAAACATTTTTCTCACGACTCACCATGATTAGACTGAGTCATGAACTTTGACTCAAACGACCCAAAATGGACTGATTGGAAATGGCAACACGCATCTAGTTGTAAGGACTTTGATGCATTAAGCGCCTGGGTTCAAAAGTCTGGACGTACCTTTCCCATTTCGGAGAAGTCATTGACTCAGCTAATCTCCAACTATAGAATGGGGATTACACCCTATTACTTCAAGCTCATTCAGAAATTCGATAATTCTGATCCCATCTATAGGCAAATCATTCCAGCAGAAGAAGAATTAATCCTATCGCCAGATGAAGTGGATGATCCCATTGGTGATGATGATCCTGGTCGCGGTTCGCGCCCGTTGAAAGCACTTATTCATCGCTATTCAAACAGAGTTTTATTGATTCCAACGGCCCAGTGTGCGGTCTATTGCCGGTTTTGTTTTCGGAAGAGGCTCGTGGGAGACTCCGCACACAGCGCCCGTGAGGAAGATCTCCAGGCGTCATACAAGTACATCGATGAGCATAAAGAGATTGAAGAGGTTATCCTCACGGGCGGCGACCCGCTGACCCTGGGTGATAATCAGCTGATGAGGATTTTGGAACGCTTGGATAAGATCGATCATCTAAGGGTGATCAGAATACATACTCGCCTCCCAGTGGTTAATCCTTTCAGGCTAACTTTGGAGTTGGGACAGATCATTGCTACAATGCGGAAACCAGTTTGGGTCTCCACCCATTTCAACCATGCAAATGAGATCACGTCGGTCGCTGAAGAGCATATCAAGCAATGGATAAGCATGGGAATTCCTTTTCTGAACCAAAGTGTACTTCTTAAAGGCGTGAATGATTCTACTCCAGCCTTGAAAGAGCTATTTATGAAGCTGATCGGGGTCAAGATTAAACCCTACTATCTGCATCAAGCTGACCTGGTTCAAGGCACAAGTCACTTGAGAGTACCTATTGAAAAGGGCTTAAAACTACTGCGAGCCTTACAAGGTGAGATTCCTGGGTACGCTATTCCACACTATGTATTGGACAGCCCAAGTGGTGGTGGGAAAGTGCCCCTTCAAAACACTTTTGACTTGAATCACTAATCCTTAAGTACAAGATTTTATATCAAAATGAATGTAACAATTGCATTTATGCTTATTTAAATTGTGGCATATTTTAAGGAGATCGATGATGAACAGAAAAATGTTACCCCTAATTATCTTAATAAGTATGTCACTATTTTTATTTAGCTGTGATGGTCCAGAAGATGAGGACCTCACCGCACCTGATACCCCTACAAATTTTGTGATCAATGCCAGTAGCTCGACTGACGGGCAGATAGAACTAACCTGGGATGCAAACTCTGAGAATGATCTAGCGGGTTATATTTTGTATCGCAATGGCGTAGGAGCCACAGCTGCATTTGACAGCATAGCAACGCTTGATAAGAATGCGACTTCTTATGAAGATGTTAATCTGGACTACGACACAGAATATTTCTACAAGCTTCTTGCCCTCGACGAAAATGATAATTATAGCGAGTTAACTGATGCTGTCTCAGCCATACCAACAAATTGGAATCCGCCTGCCGCAGTCACAAACTTAATTATCCATGCTCACAATTTACCGGATGAGGGCCGTGTCAATGTAGAGCTTCGTTGGGATAGTAACACTGAAGATGATTTTTCGTATTACGTAGTCTATAGTGTGGGTGATGGAAATGTGACCACAGCCCTTGATACAACCACAACTCCGGATTTTACTGATACAAATGTCACCCCAGGTGTGACCTACACCTATCTGGTAAGAGCTTATGATAAGGATGACCCCGCCCTGCAAAGTAATATCTCTGCAATAGTCAGCGATACACCTCTAGTGGCTCCTGAGCTTCTAGCTCCAATATCTATTGATCCACTTGTTTCATTAACACCGAGCTTTCAATGGAATGGTGTTCAGGGTGCGACAAGATATCGAATCCAGGTGAAGCAGTCTCTTTTCGCTGATGACCTGTGGACAGAATATGTCGATGCTGGCACAGCCAGCTCATATATGGAGACATATGCTGGAACTACTTTAACGCCCAGTACAACTTATTGGTGGTTCATCTCAGCCTACTCAGGTGATCCCGATGATGTGAATGTGCGCTCAGTAGCAACTCAATTCAAAACGACTTCGATGTAAGTGATACTACAAACTGTATGAAAAAAGGGACTGTCCATTGGACAGCCCCTTTTTTTTCAATCAATCCATATATCTAGTCTTTGCGAGCCTGAAAGGCGTGGCAATCTCAAATCCGAGATCGCCGCAGTCGTTCCTCCTTCGCGAAGACGAGTTTTAAATTATACCTGAATATCCGCCCCTGATGAATTGGCCAACATAACCTGGACTGCTTTTTGGGCATGCATCCGGTTTTCGGCTTCATCGAATACCACGGAGTGAGGTCCATCAATCACTGCTTCTGTGATCTCTTCACCATAGTGGGCGGGAAGACAGTGCATAGCCAAGGCATCAGATTTTGCATAACTCAATAGTTCATCATTGATTTGAAAACCCTTGAAATCATTGAGGCGTTTTTGGCGTTCTTCTTCCTGTCCCATGGAGGTCCAAACATCTGTATAAAGCACATCAGCGTCTTTCGCAGCTTCAATGGGATCTCGAATAACTTCAATCTTACTTAATCCTGCAGCTTTAGCCTTAGCCAGCGTCTCAGGGTCTGGGTCATAACCTTCTGGGGCAGCCAAGACGAAGTGATAGGGAATCACTGAGGCAAAATTTAAAAAAGAATTACAGACATTGTTGCCGTCACCAATAAAGACAACTTTCTGTCCTTCAACGGTTCCTCGATGCTCATGTATGGTTAGCATGTCTGCCATGATCTGACAGGGATGGTTATAGTCAGTCAAGCCATTGATCACCGGTACTGAAGAATACTTGGCCATTTCAACAATATGTTCGTGCTTAAAAAGTCGAGCCATGATCCAGTCATTGTAGCGTGCAATTACTCGGGATATGTCCTTAACAGACTCTCGTTTACCTATGCTGATGTCGTTGGGCCCTAAATACAATGCATGACCCCCAAATTGTACCATTCCGGTCTCAAAACTTACACGAGTCCTTAAGGAGGGTTTGGCAAATACCATAGCCATGGTTTGGTTGGCAAAGTAGTGATGTGTTTTACCTGCTTTTACATCGGCCTTTAATTGTTGGGCGATGCGAAAGGTTTCATAGATCTCTTCTTTGGTAAAATCGGTTACAGCTAAAAAGTCTCTCTTCATTTTATCTCCTAATAATTTATGACCCTGTAAAAACCCCTCTCGCGAAGTACGCAAAGCCGCAGAGAGTTAATACTAAAACAGCATTGTATATTTTTTCTATTTAATATTATTACTAAAGCATCCATACGATATCATTTATTTTTCCTGTTCAGAAATACTCAAAGGCATAAACTCACTGAAATAACATGCTTTTTCATACAAATTGTTGAATGGGTGGTTTTTTAATACAAAATCTTTTAGCGTTCTCTGCGAACTCTGTGAACTCTGCGAGATGCAGATGTTTTCCTTGATCAACCCTATTAAAAAAACTCCGCCATTGAGACGGAGCTTTGTAATTTTATCCAGTTTTTCTTTATGGTGGGCATCAAGCATTGATGAACCTCTATTATAGAATGTATTTACTCAGATCCTGGTCAGCCATTGTATCTTTAAATGCTTTAATGACCATAGATTTAGTAACCTTAACACTTTTGATCTTTTCGTCAGGTAAATCATAGAGTAGTTCTTCTAATAAACGACTCATAATTGTTTGCAAACGACGAGCACCAATATTTTCGATACTCTCATTTACTTCAAATGCAACCCTCGCTATTTCATCAATCGCATCTTTATTGAAGCTGATCTTCACATCTTCTGCGGCCACTAGAGCAACATACTGCTTTAACAATGCCGATTTGGGTTGGGTTAGAATTTGTACAAAGTCTTCTTCCGTAAGGTTGTCCAACTCGACCCGAATTGGAAATCTTCCCTGGAGTTCAGGTATGAGATCAGAGGGTTTGGACATATGGAAAGCGCCTGCTGCGATGAATAGAACATGGTCTGTTACCATTGTCCCGTATTTCGTTTTTACAGTACTTCCTTCAATAATTGGCAGGATATCCCTCTGAACACCTTCGCGGGACACGTCAGGGCCACTTCCGCCCCTTTCAACAGCAATCTTATCTATTTCATCAATGAATACGATCCCGTCCTGCTCAGAGCGGCGAATGGCTTCGTGTTGAACTTTTTCCTCATCGATCAGCTTCTGTGATTCTTCACTTATCAAAAGGATTCGTGCTTCAGCGATGCTGAGCCGACGCGTCTTCTTATGTTTCGGCATAGCATTACCAAGCATATCCTGCAAATTCATGCCAACATCATCCATACCCAAGGGTCCAAATATTTGCATCATGGGTGTGTTTGCATCTTCTTGAACTTTGAATTCAACTTCACGATCCTCAAAATCGCCGGCCATGAGTTTAAGAAACATCTTTTCACGGGTGCTCTTGTATCTCTCATAATCTGCGGACTCTTTATCCGGGTTTTGAAGAGGTGGTAATAAAAGATCCATAATGCGATCATTAGCCATTTCTATGGCTTTTTCCCGTACGGTGATCTCATGTTCACTTTTTACGATGTTATAGCTGTTATCTGCTAAATCACGAATCATGGAATCTACATCTCTTCCAACATATCCAACTTCAGTAAATTTCGAGGCTTCAACCTTTACAAATGGTGCCTGAACCAGATTCGAAAGGCGTCTGGCGATTTCAGTTTTACCAACACCGGTAGATCCGATCATAATGATGTTGTTGGGCATGATCTCGTCACGAATATCACTGGTAACCTGTTGGCGTCTCCATCGATTTCTCAGAGCGATTGCCACAGATTTTTTGGCACCATCCTGGCCGATAATATATTTGTCTAATTCCTCGACGATCTGTTTTGGAGTGAGTGAAAATTTGGTCATTTATTTTATAATCTCTTATTTCAATTCTAATACATTAATATTTTTGTTGGTATAGATACAGATGTCCGCCGTGATCTCCAGGGATTGCCTGACAATCTCCTTAGGAGATTTCTTACCACTGGCTATAAATGCTCTGGCTGCAGAAATAGCATAGGGACTACCTGATCCGATAGATAATACACCATCGTCAGGCTCCACGACATCTCCATTACCGGAGATGATCAATCCATGGTCCTTATCCATGACCACCAACATAGCTTCCAGATTGCGTAACATCTTATCCATGCGCCATTCTTTAGCCAGTTCAACGGATGCTCTGACTAGATCACCACTGAATTCTTCCAGCTTTCCCTCAAATTTTTCAAAGAGCGCAAATGCATCAGCAGCAGATCCGGCGAACCCGGTCAATACTTCTCCATCATAGATGGCACGGATTTTTAAGGCACCATGTTTCATCACCGTATCACCAAACGTGACTTGACCATCTCCGCCAAGTGCGACTTTTCCATTGTGCATGACACCAAGGATAGTGGTGGCGTGAATATCGGGAAACATGTTCATTTATACCTCACTTGTTACTTTCTATTCCAGCTTCCTTTTGAAGCCGCTAAATATAGATTTGCATTAAGCCACAACAATTCTTTTTGGAGTTTACCTATAAAGAACAAGGGTGATTGTCTTCAGACAATCACCCTTGTAAAAAACCAAACTGAAATATTAACTAACTTATTTCATCTCTTTTAAGTATCGCAGAAATTCTGATTCTGGTGTCAACACCAACTTGGTCTTATCATCAAATATTTCTACATATGCTTCCATCGTTCTGACAAATTCGTAGAAATCCGGATCGCTCTGATAAGCCCGTGCATAAATCTTGATTGCCTGGGCTTCTCCATCACCACGGACAGTTTGAGCTGCTTTATACGCATCAGCCAGGATGATCTCACGATCCTTATCAGTCTCAGCGCGAATCTTGACTGCCTCTTCCTTACCTTCTGACCTGTATTGCTTAGCCATACGCTCCCGCTCAGCTTTCATTCGATCAAAAACGGCCTGCTCGTTCTCTCTAGGAAGGTCAGCTCTTTTGATTCGTACATCAACAATCTCGATTCCATAATCCCTAGCTGTGAATGATGCGTTTTCGGTCACCTTGAACATGAGAGAATCACGCATGGTGGAAACGATCTCATGCATGAGATGTGTTCCTAACTGCACGCGTAAGCTGGAATATATAATATCATCAAGACGTGACTGAGCCAGAGACTGAGTCCGCATAGTCTGCATAAATTTCAATGGATCAGTTATTCTCCACTGAGCATAATTGTCCAGAGTCAGGTTTTTCTTATCCTGGGTAAGAATTGTATTTGGGGCACTATCATACTCCAGGAGACGTTTCTCGAAAACAGTTGCTGACTGGATGAATGGGATCTTGAAATTCAGACCAGGTTCAGTAATGTTTCTGACAGGTTTACCCAACTGAACAATTACTATCTGTTCGGTTTCATCTACGATCATAACTCCACCGTAGATAAACATGAGTGCTAGAAAGGCAACAATAACGCCAACTATATTTCTCATTTGGCGCCTCCCTTCACTTTTTCAAGGCTCAGGACATTTACCAATCCTCCGGCATCCTTTCCGTCAACAATGTATTTATCCATCTTGGGCATGATCTGTTCCATGGTTTCGATATACATTCGTGTACGGGTTACATCTTTGGCCTGTCTATAGGCATTGAGCATCTGAGTAAATCGAGATGCATCACCCTCCGCTTCCTTGACTCTCTTCTGCTTGTACGCTTCAGCTTCCTGAAAAGCCTGGGCTGCCTCTCCGCGAGCCTTAGGTATTATTTCATTTTGATAACCCAGGGCAACATTGACCAGTCTCTCCCTTTCTTCCTTAGCTGATTGAACATCCTTGAATGCTGCATCCACTTGCTGTGGAGGTGTCACATCCTGGAGTTTAATTTCAGAAACAAATATCCCGGCTTCGTAACTATCCAGTATTTTTTGTAATAAGATCTTAGTCTGTGCTTCGATCATGGCTTTTCCTGTAGTCAAAGTCTGATCAATAGGTTGAGATCCAACTACCTGACGGATGGCAGCTTCTGAAGCATGGGAAACGGCTCGTTTGGGGTCTGCGACACGGAATAAAAAATTCCCAGCGTCTTTGATCTTGTACTGAACCACAAGATCCACACTTACAATATTTTCATCACCTGTCAGCATAAGTGCCTCAGTAGGAACTTTCCTATACTGGGCAGAACCGGAGTTCCCACCTGCTCTAAGGGTTCTGAATCCTAACTCTAGACGTCTGACTTCCTCAACATTCACAAGGTCAACAGTCTGTATAGGCCAGGGAAATTTAAATCTGAGACCAGGTTCAGTGATATCACTTAATTTTCCAAAGGTCCTCACCACACCATTTTCTTCTGGATTAACAACATAGAACGGTCCGGCAAAAATGATCCAGACCAGTAATAACAATAAAACAGGATAGATAATCGCTTTAACTCCAAAATCAGGAATCTCCACTTCACTATCTCCAATAATAATTCGCTTAGCAGCCATAGCTTCTCCTTATAATAGCCTAGGAATATAGGTCTCAGTTGAATCAATGTCATCTTAAACCGAAGCATTAGGACAAGTATTATATTCCTGCAATTCATCATAGGAATATTTTCAGCTAACAACTATTATCAATGCTTATGAATAGTAATTCAACACTGCTTAAAGAAATCATGGCATTTGTCCTGATAGCCACTGTAATGGGTACGGCAGC
The DNA here is from genome assembly GCA_964578155.1 of uncultured Lentisphaeria bacterium. Lineage (GTDB taxonomy): Bacteria > Fidelibacterota > UBA8477 > UBA8477 > JABMPR01 > JABMPR01. The sequence continues at coordinate 9,205 of CAZOBQ010000028.1, read as the reverse complement.
CCAATTTGTGCTCCCCAACGGAATAAGCTTGTTCACAAAGACAATGGTGATTGAATCTGACTCTGGTGATGTGGCCATAGCTGCGATTGCTATTGACCCAAACGGAAATGGAGACATTGCGAGCAATATTTCATTGAAAGATGCCTATCTTGCACACCAGAATGGTACTGCTTTGTTTCTAGATGCTCGTAGCCCTGACGAATATGAGGCAGGCCACATATTTGGGGCAGTGAATCTCCCAACCCATGCCTTTATGGATTCTCTCCCCTATTTGGAAAACCTGAGTCCTAACCGTTTGATTATTACCTATTGCGATGGTGCTGACTGTAACGCATCAATAGATCTAGCAGCTAACTTGAAATTGATGGACTTTCCAAAGGTTGCATATTTTTTCGGGGGCTGGCAGGAATGGATCGATGCCGGCTATCCAATTGCGGGAAATACTCATGAGTAGCCCGAATAAATTTTTATCAATCCTCTTCATGCTACTCAGAATTGGATTGGGAGCGCTATTTATCTATGCTAGCCTAGATAAAATTGCCAATCCGGGTCTGTTTGCTAAAGCGATTAGCAACTATCGACTCTTACCGCTTCCTCTCCTGCACATTACAGCCATTATATTGCCATGGCTCGAATTTATTACAGGACTGGCGCTTCTGAGTAACAGGTATCCTCGTTCTGCCAACTTGCTGATTGGTACCATGACCATTGTTTTCACTGTGGCCATTGTTTCAGCCATGGCAAGAGGCTTAGATTTTAATTGTGGATGTTTCAATGTGACAGATGTAGAGACAAATGTTGGACTCCTGAAGGTAGTCCAAAACCTGGGGATTATTCTTGTGTCTATTCTTTTGGAATATCAATCCAGGAAGGATGTCCCGCCAGGCGAAACTCAACCCGGACTTTAATCAGGTATTCAGTGATTCTTGTTTAATCTCTTCTGGAACAACTGCCAATAGCTCAGGATTTTCAAGATATCTCTTAACGTGGTGGGCTAGCATACCACCATGGTATCCATCCATAATACGATGATCAAAAGTACCTGTGAGAGTTAGGATCTTACGGATGACGATTTCACCATTGATGACCACAGGTTTTTCTTCCTCCTTACCCATAATGATAACAGCGGGTAATTTTGAGCCCGGGAATAAAGCCGCCATACCCATATTTAATCCGTGTGAACCAATATTTGAGAGAAGAATTGAGCCGAAGGCGTTATGTCCAAGGCCCAATGATTTGATTTGTAAGCCCAGAGTGTTTGTGATAAACCTGAAGAGTAAGAATGCCATACGCCGAAATGGCCATGGAATTTTTGCTAAGAATGCCTTATTCTCCATGGTATCATTATCAGAACCACCCCGAGCTTTTGCGACCCTATTACGAATCTCATCCCCAATTTCAAACACTGTTTTTTTGTGAGCATCATACACTTTGACACTGGACATCTCTTTACCACCATGCATGTTTACAGCGACAGTGACAATGACTTCGTCACGCAGGATAACTTGTCCACGTTTAACGAATGCATTCATCTCGGGGATATCCCAGCCAATAGTTCTTCCAATCGCACTAGTTACCATATGGGTCATGGTAATTCGACGACCTTCACTACGATGTTTTTTGATCATCTCCCAGGCATCTGTCACATCAATCTCAGACACACCATAGACTTTACCCTCGTTAGGTGCTCCATAGACAGCTGTCGATATGATACGCCAGGGGCTGTTCTTTTGTTTTCTCATAGCTGCAAAGTTAAATTGATATATTTAACAACCTATTCAAAATACAAGTAATTGAAAAAGCTATTGAAACAGCTGTTAAATTGTTTTGTCAGGGGTATGTACAAAACTATATTGCCTCGCTTTTTTGATGGTTGTCCGGCTCTGCTTTCAACATTGACGATACGGATGATCGCCTGGAAACAGGATTAGGAAGAGAGTTACTCGTAATTCACAATTCCTAATTCGTAATTATTACAAGGGCTGCGTAGCTCAGTTGGTAGAGCAGTTGACTTTTAATCAATTGGTCGTAGGTTCGATCCCTACCGCAGTCACAACTCCTTATAAAATATGCTTTAGGATAATGCTTGAGTATTAACATGTAAAACTTGCCCTAATGGGGTGCCCTGTTTACTTTACCTGAGATTTAATTGAGGCAGTCCAGGGGGATTGATGGTTACAGAAATTGATAGCGACATTCTTTGTCCAAAATGCAAATCAGAATACACACAGATGATTCACCGTCGAAAAGTTGTGAAAATGTTCACTCGCAAGAAAAGGTTCGTCTGTCTAGAGTGTAAAAGACTTTTCTACAAGGAACTTTCCAATGATCAGGCAAAAGCGCAATCTCAGTTGACAAGACTCATCTGCTGAGTAATCGACTCAAGGATCCTACACCTAAACCTTAAAGTCCTCAAACACCATATTTGAATAGCGCGTCTATCTTGGTAAATCCCAAGAAGTTCCACGAGAAGTTGCTTTGAATATTATAGCCAGATACTTAATTTGACCAATTGTATAGCTAATTATTGATCCGTATAATGATATGGATTATTGTGCTAAATATGTATTCTCTACCACAAAGGGGTTTTTGATGCGTAAATACCTTGTCCTGTCAATACTACTTATGATAATTATGATATTTGCTTGTGAGAATTACGATAACACGCCCCCTGAAGTGTCTATTGATTCACCGGTGGATTTTGCGCCGGTTTTTGATATTACTTTAGTTGAAATAACCGCTACTGATGATGAAGCAATGAGTCATGTTGAACTTTTTGTCGATGGTGCATCAACAGGGCTTGCAGATTCCACGCTCCCCTATATCATTGAGTGGGATACCTACCAATACGAAAATAGATCTAACCACATTCTGGTGGTACGTGCATACGACCTTAGCGAAAACCAAAACCATACCGATAGCGAGTCAATTAGAGTCCTTGTAGACAACACTAACTTTTATCCAGAATCCATTGATCAAATTGTCACAGTTTATGAGAACAATGGATTCACACTGACCTGGGACCAATCAAATGATGAAGATTTTCACTCTTACAGTTTAGAAAAATTTGCTAATTCTCTATTGGATACCTCTACCATAGTTTTTGAAAGTTTTGACATCGAAACCCATACTTATCGCGATACACTCATCGATCCTCTGGTCGAATATTTTTACGTGGTGATAGTTACTGACTCATCCGGTCTTTCAACCCGTGGGCGACACAATCAATCACCTTCCCCTATCCAATACATCCCAAGTGGAGTATATGGAACAACATCTGAGAATTCCATCGTATTACGTTGGAATGATAACACACCTTTTGAAAGTGGTTTCAAAATTGAACGTGATGATGGGGTCGGTTTTAAACCTATCGCTGAAGTTGATGCAGATATAACTGGCTATACGGATGACAGTCTGGAATACGATATTCAATATAGATATCGTATAGCAGCCTACACTGAAACGAACCAAACAGATTACAGTGATATTGCCAGTGTTTCCTCGCCTCTCAAATTTAGCCCTTCTGATCTGGCTGCCATTGCTTCGGATACCAGTATTGTCCTCACCTGGCGTGATAATTCTCTTTTTGAAGCAGGTTTCAGGCTTGAACGAAGTGAAGGAACAGGATTTACTCAAATAGCCGAGCTTGGATCTGGTATCACCACCTTCTCAGATTTTGATATCGATGAAGACACATATTATACCTATCGTGTTGCAGCTTTTACCGCAAGCAGTCAATCAGACTATAGCTTCAGTATATCGCTCTATTCTCCTCTTTCGTTTGCTCCGACATCATTGAGCTACTCAACAACTGAAACGAGCATTGTGTTACGTTGGAATGATAATAGTATCATTGAGGATGGTTTTAGACTTGAGCGCGATGAAGGTCTGGGTTTTGAGCAAATTGCAGAATTAGCCGCAAATACCACTGGCTATACTGATACAAACCTGGTATATGATGTGACCTATCGATATCAGATCGCAGCATTCACAACAGCAAAGCAATCTAATTTTAGCAATATCTTGCTAGTGAGTTCACCGCTTCAGTTTGCACCGTCAAATCTTTCAGCCACTGGAGGAGATACCACGGTTACGCTTGAATGGAAGGATAACTCCGGTTTTGAAGAGGGTTTTATTGTTGAACGGAGAACTGATGCAGGCTTCGTAGAGATAGCCAAGATTGCTGCCAATATTACAAGTTTTGTTGACAGTGATTTGACAGAGGATGAATTTTATTCTTATCGAGTTGCAGCATATACTGCTACAAGTCAATCTAACTATAGTTCACTTGTTTCTATTTTCTCGCCCATAGAATTCGCTCCTACCTCACTCAGTGCCTTAGCAACTGATACTAGTATTGTTTTGCGCTGGGCTGACAACAGTATCTTTGAAGATGGTTTCAGAATAGAACGTGATGCTGGAATTGGATTTGAAGAAATAGCTGAAGTTGGGACAGATACAACGGCCTATACTGACTATGACCTGATATACGGATTACAATATCGTTATAGGGTGAGGGCATACACAGCATCAAGCGTTTCTGAATATACATTTTCTATTGCAGTCAACTCTCCCTTGGAGTACGCACCATCAGGTCTTAATGCAGTTGTTGGAGATACAACCATTCTGTTACTCTGGGCAGACAATTGTACTTTTGAGGACGGTTTCAGTATTGAAAGAGATGCAGGAATTGGGTTTGAAGAAATAGCAGAATTAGGCCCAAATATGAGCAGCTATTCGGACAACGATCTTGAGGAAGGCGCTTTATACAAATATCGTATAGCTGCGTTTACCACAAGTAGTCAATCTGACTTTAGCTCAACTGTTTCTGTAAGCTCTCCACTTGTTTTTGCACCTACAAATCTGGTTGGCACTTTAAGTAATAATAGCATTGTTCTCGAGTGGGATGATGACTGTATTTTTGAAGATGGATTTACAATTGAACGTGATGCTGGATCTGGTTTTACCCAGATTGCTACAGTAGGATCAGATATTACCACCTATACTGATAGTTATTTGAACTACAACACTGAATACAGCTATAGAGTCGCTGCTTTCGATGGTAGTGATCAATCAAATTATACTGATGTCATTTCTGAAATAATTTCCTACGCCAATCTGGAGTGGGTCACTGTCACAGGCGGCGATTACACTTTCGGAGAAACAGACGTAGTGAGATCTGAGCTTGGTGCCGATTTTGAGATTATGAAATATGAGGTCACCAATGCTCAGTATGTCACATTCCTCGAAGAAATGATGGCGACAAATGATCTCATTGTAACGGTAGACTCTATTAATGGTGCCTATCCGGGTGATGGCAACTGGCCAGCGGCCAACGATTACCTTTACTACGACTTTACTCAACAGGATGGTCGGATTGACTGGAATGAGTCATACTTCACCATTGCAGCAGGGTATGAAAATCACCCAGTTGTGGCTGTGACCTGGTTTGGTGCTTCCGCCTTTGCCACCCATTATGGATGGGATCTGCCAACAGAATTTCAATGGGAAAAAGCAGCTCGAGGGAATACTGGAAATGATTATCCCTGGGGTGACAATGGCCCCACATGCGATCTAGCAAATTATTCATCCTGTAATGATGGAACAATCCCTGTTGGTCAAACATCAGGTATTAGCCCATTTGGTGCCTATGACATGATCGGAAATGCTTGGGAATGGACCAAGAGTTATGATACCATCAATTTCGATGGTACCGAAGATAACCACACTATTCGTGGTGGAAGCTGGTCGTTTTATACGGATAACCTAAAAGCTTGGAATTGGCTCCCTGCAAGTCCAAAATATAGCTATTATCTTATTGGATTTCGCTGCGTCAGATAACTCTTTAACCATCGTTAAAATAAAAAAGGGCTGGATTAATCCAGCCCTTTTTTATTCAAAGTAATATGTCCGCTCTAATTATCGCTGGACGTCAGGTATCGGGTTCGGTTTACAATACCAGAGTAAGCTAATCCTAGATTTTTTGCCAGTAGTTTTTTGTTGTAATTGTTCAGTTTATAGTGATAAGCCAACATATCCTTTTCAAAACGATCATTGATCTCAACCCAGGTTTTTTCACGATGTAAGCGTGAGTATTGCTGCAATCCCTCGATATAGTTTTCAGCCGGAATATCCACATTACTTTTCCGAAAATTGGGAAAAGGAATACCACGGGTTCTAAGTCGCTCTGTGGCAGAGTAAAAGGAGGATGCCGGAAAATCCAGTGCTTCCAGTGTTTTATTCCCCACACCAGAATTCATGTAATGGTAGAGGAAAAGATTGTAGTGGAAAAGGTCTTTGATCTTAACCCAGTCCAAATCGGTTGAAAAGGCGAAGAGATCTTCGTTGGCTGCTTCACCCAGATCCCCGGGGAAATGTTCCTCAAGAAAAATTACATATTTTTGCAGTACTTTTTCTCTCTCACCCGTCACAGGCACTTTACTTTTGACTAACTCTATCACAGCACCATAAGCCTGTTGGAAATAAAAATACGCCTTTGTGATATCTGAGGCATGCCGATGATATAATTCACCAAGCAGTGCGCTTGACGTGGCTAGTTCAGACTTTATAGCGAATCTTTGACTGATCTCCATACTTGCCGTGGCCAACTCAATAGCTTTATCATATTTACCGGCATTATGATATAAACTTGAAAGCTCACTCAAAAGTAGAGTTTTGAAATAGCTACTTTCAACAGTTTTTAGAAGCGTCTCGTAATAGATGATCAATTCTGGCTCGCGGTCCTGTCCCTTGAGCAAATGTCCCTTTGTCAGATCAATATTCCATCGAAGGTACTGGTAACCCGATGTGGCAGCCAGCTCATGTGCTTGATCCAGGTGGTTGGTTGCCTCAGTTAATTCGCCCAGAGCGATGTATTTCCTGGCGATTTCAAAATGAGCCTCTGTTTCCATGACCGTCATTTCATAATTATTAAAGTATGCAATGCTTTGAAGCCACTTCCGTAAGGCTGATTTCTTAAGAGATTCATCTTCTCTAACCATACGCTTGAATACGATCATCTGCTTCAATTTATTTGATCTAACTGAGTTGCGAGCTTTCTCCAAATATAGGGCAGAACCTGTTAGGTCACCGCTCAGTTCTAGATATTCTGCATACTCATAGTAAAAGTATGACAAGGCACTTTCCTGCTGAGTCCCCTTATTGAGGACATTAATTTTTGCCAGTACTTGGCTAAACAATTCATCTGCATATTGATAATTTCCTTCGCGGCCAGCAATCTTGGCGAAAGTGATCTTCATAAGGGCTTCGAGCATTTTGTTTCTTCGCTCGGATACCTTGACCTGATCAAGTAGAGAGGTCACCTTATCCTCGCTTAGCAGGCCAACCTGAACCAGCATGCCATAGCATTCTGCAGCGTGAAATTTCTCCACAAAACCAGTTGTATCTTGTGTTTTATTTAGCTCATTGCTCATAAAATGTTGTCTAGTTGTCATCTTACCCCATCCCCTCTAGGTTTTGCGAAGAAATTAACAAAAGACCTGTCCTTCAGACTTTCCTAACTGTGGCATCTCTCACCGCGAATGAGTAGCGTAGGTCTCTTATGAGTCGGTGTATCGAAAGATAAGTCTTGGCGGCACAAAAACCTAACTTTATGATGTTTATTCACAAAATTTCAACCCAAAATAGGCATTTTATCTATATTTCAATAGAATATATAAAAATATTTCATATCCGATAAACACCCCGCCCAAACACTGTTTGGGCGGGGTGCATGATTTACCAAATTGCGATACGTTCCGCTGTTTCAGTATAAAGTTCATCTTCCGGTACGATTGAAAAAGAATCATACCAGGCCTGGGTATTCACGATAGGTCCGCGGACTCGAAACTGTCGTGGGGAGTGAGGATCTGTTTGGACTTGCTGCAGAGCTGCAGCTTCTCTTGACGACCCTCTCCAAATTTGAGCAAACGAAAGGAAGAAACGTTGATCCTGGGTAAAACCAGCTATTTCCTTAGGTTCATGATTAGTCTTAAGGGCTTTATGCATAGCATCATGAGCTATGATGACACCGCCAAGGTCGGCAATGTTTTCGCCCAGGGTTAATTCCCCATTTACGTGAACTGAGTCTGTAATGTAGAATTGATTGAACTGCTTAACCACTTTTTGGGCTCTCTTCTCAAACCGTTTTGCATCTTCGTCAGTCCACCAATCTTCCATGTTACCCTTTGCATCGAATTTCCGACCCTGGTCATCAAATCCATGGGTCATCTCATGACCTATTACAACACCGATAGCCCCGTAATTCACAGCTTCATCTCCATCTGGAAAGAAAAAGGGTGGTTGAAGAATTCCCGCTGGAAAAACAATCTCATTCAGAGAGGGGCTATAGTATGCATTCACGGTTTGTGGACTCATAAACCATTCATCCCTGTCAACAGGTTTCCCAATCTTGGCAATATCCTTTTGAAAATGAAAATTCCGGGCGGCCTGAAGATTGTCAGCATAGCTGCCTGCCTTAATATCCATGGTACTGTAATCAGTCCACTTATCCGGATAGCCAACTTTGACCTTAATAGAGGCTAATTTTACTTGGGCCTTCTCCTTAGTAACATCACTCATCCAATCCAAATCTTCAATCCGCTCAGCATAGGCAACTCGTAAGTTTTCAACCAACTCCACCATGCGTGCTTTTGAGCTAGGAGGAAAGTGTTTAGCCACATAGGCCTTACCTATTGCTTCTCCAATAGATCCATTCATAGCACCCAGGACAATTCGCCATCTGGGCTGCATCTTTTCTGTACCATTGAGAGCGGTTCCGTAAAATGCAAAACTGGCGTCACGATAGGCTTGGGGGAGTCCGCCCATTTTGCCACGAACCAGATTCCAACGTAGGTAGGTCTTCCATTCTTCTAGAGATGTTGATTCTTTAATATCAGAGAGTGCCTTAAAATAATCAGTTTGACGCACGTTAACGCGACCAGGACTGGGGACACCTAGCTCAGTAAAATAGGCCTGAAAATTCAATGTTTCCGAATGATCATCAAGCTCTTTTAAAGTCATAGGGTTGTATCCTTTTTCAGGATCACGCCTCTCAACCCGAGTCATTGAATTCTCAGCGAGTTGGGTTTCGACTTTCATGATAGTCTCGATTTGCTTTGAGATCTGTGCTTCAGAATCCCCCAACAAGGTGAATATAGTGGTTATAAACTTTGAGGGCCAAAAACGGTTGTTGAAAATGCCATTT